>DATGXU010000166.1:0-12705 GCA_035298685.1 Magnetospirillum sp.
GACCAGATCATGTCCGAGACGTCGCCGCGCTGACGGATTTCGCCGTTCACTTCCAGCGTCACCGCCCCCGACAGGATGGGATTGGCGCCCCGGACGATGGGCGCGATTGGCGCCGAGAATTCGAAGGACTTGCCGAAATCCCAGGGGCGCCCCTTGTCGCGGGCCGCCAATTGCAGATCGCGCCGTGTCATGTCCAGGCCGACGGAGTGGCCGAACACCGCCTTGGCGGCTTGTTCCGGCCGGGCCTGGAACACCGGGGCGCCGATGGCGACCACCAGCTCGACCTCGTGATGCAGGTTCGCGGTGGCGGGCGGATAGGGGATGCCGCCGCCGCCGGGCACCAGCGCGTCGGCGCTTTTGGTGAAATAGAACGGCGGCTCGCGCGACGGGTCGGCCCCCATCTCTCGGGCATGGCCGGCATAGTTGCGGGCGACGCAGAACACGCGCCGGACAGGGTACAGGGCATCCTCGCCGGCCACCGGCACGGCGGGTTGCGGAAGCCCGAACAGATTGGCCATGTACTTTCTCCAGCATCGGACGGGGATGCGGCCAGCATGCACTGCCCGATGGTCCTGATCAACCTGCCCGGCGCCAGGCCGTGCGCACAAGCCGCTTGACTTCCCTTGCAAGCGAAATCATTGATCGATTCTAGAACACGTCCCGTCAGAGGACGGTCAGGGAGGACATGGTCGTGCAATTTCGGCTTGGGGAGTACGTCCCCTATCTGCTCAGTCGTGCCGGCGTATCGCTGGCGACGAATGTATCACGCGAATTGGATCGATTCGGCATCTCGCTGCCGATGTGGCGGGTCATGGCGGCGTTGCTGGACGAAGGCGAGCAACGCCTGGGCGATCTTGCCCGGCTGACCGCCATCGAGCTGTCGACCCTGTCGCGCATCGCCGCCGCCATGGAGGCGCGGCATCTGGTCACCCGCCGCCGGTCGGGCCAGGATGCCAGGGCGGTCATCATCGCCCTGACCCCGGAAGGCCGCGCCAAGACCGAGGCCATCGTACCGCGGGCGCTGGATTGGGAGAGCATGGCCGTCGCCGGGATGAGCGACGAGGAAGTCCGCCTGCTGAAGGGCTTGTTGCAACGGCTGTACGGCAACGTGGCCGGGCCGGAGCCGCTTGCCGAGAACGGGTAGGAGGCCATGGACGTCCTCGAGGTTGACGGCGCCAGACTTGAATGCCAATGGGTCGGCCCCGAGAATGACGGCGGTCCGGTGCTTGTCTTCCTGCACGAGGGGCTTGGCTCGGTTTCGCTGTGGCGGGACTTTCCCGCGCAGGTGGCCGCCGCGACCGGGCTAAGGGCGTTCGTGTATTCTCGCCAGGGATACGGCGGCTCGTCCCCGGTTCCGTTGCCGCGCCCCTTGGATTACCTGGAACGCGAGGCGCGCGACGTTCTGCCGCGCTTGCTCGACGCGGCCGGCATCCGTTCGGCCATTCTGGTCGGCCACTCCGATGGCGCCACCATCGCCCTGGTCCATGCCGCCCTTGATCGGTCGGGTCGGGTCAAGGCGGTGGCGGCCCTGGCTCCGCACACGTTTGTGGAAGACATGTGCGTCGCCGCCATTGCCGAGGTCAGGAAGACCTATGCCGAAACCCGATGCCACCAGTTTGACGATCAGCGGCGTGCCATTGCCGAGGTCAGGAAGACCTATGCCGAAACCCTGCGGCCTCGCCTGGTGCGCCATCATGGCGACAACGTGGATTGCGCCTTCTGGGGCTGGAACGGGGCTTGGCTTGATCCCGGCTTCAAGGCCATGGAATTTCGCCCATTGCTGTCGTCAATCGCCGTGCCGGTGGTGGTCATCCAAGGCGAGGACGACGAATATGCCACCGCGGCGCAAGTAGACGCCGTCACGGCCGGTGTCCGTGGGCCGGTGGAAGGGCTGATGCTGGCCGCCTGCGGCCATGCTCCACACCGCGATCAGCCCGAAGCGGTGATTGCCGCCATCAGCCGCCTGATCACGCCGCTTTCAGCGTGAAATAGAAGGTGGAGCCCTGGTCGGGCACGGACTCGACCCATATCCGGCCCTGATGGCGTTCGACGATCTTCTTGCAGATCGCCAGACCGATGCCGGTGCCTTCGTAGCGTTCGCGGCTGTGCAGGCGCTGGAAGATGCGGAAAATGCGGTCGAAATATTGCGGCGCGATGCCGATGCCGTTGTCGGCCACCCAACAGACGATCTCGGCCCCCTCGCGCCGCCAGCCGATCCGCACCTGCGGCGGCCGCTCGGGATGGCGGTATTTCAGGGCGTTGCCGGTCAGGTTCAGCATCAGGCGCAGCAATTCTTCCTCGTTGCCCACCACCAGGGGAAGGTCGGCGGCAACCTCCACCGTGGCCTTGGCGTCGTCGACGGCAAGCGCCAAGCTGCGCAAGGCCTGCTCGACCACCGTTCCAAGGGGTACGGGAACCAGCGGGCGGTCAAGGCGGCCGACGCGGGAATATTCCAGAAGATCAAGAATCAGGCGGTCCATGCGAACGGCACCGTCCTGGGCCAGATCGATGAACTCCCGCGCTTCGTCGTTCAATTGCGGGCCGTAGCGGCGGGCCAGCAGGGTGACGAAGCTGCTGACCATGCGTAATGGTTCCCGCAGATCGTGCGAGGCGACGTAGGCGAATTGCTCGAGTTCGGCGTTCGAGGCTTCAAGCTTGCCGGTCTTTTCCGCCAAGGCGATCTCGGCGGCCTTGCGCTGGCCGATGTCGCGAACGAACGCGCAGACGTAATCACCGCCGGCAAACTGCACGCAGTTCGCCACCACTTCGGCAGGGTAGGTTCTGCCATCGGCGGCGGTGTTGGTGGTTTCGAAGCGGGCATGGCCAAGGCGCTTCAGGCGCTTCAGATGATAGGGCCAGGCTTCGGCCGAGAAATGCCGGTCGACAATGCCGATGTCGTTCCCGACCAACGCCTCGCGGCTGTAGCCCAAGCGGCGGGCGGCCGCTTCGTTCGCATACAGGATGTGCCCGTGGGCATCGACCCAGAAGACCATGTCCGCGGCATGGTCGAGGGCGAACTGGGCGAAGCGCAGCCGCTCCTCGCTTTGACGCAGGGCGGAAAGGAAGGCTTCCTCGCGCCGCGACTGACGGGCAAAGGCGAAGACGGCGACGCCAAGAATGATCGTCGCCGCACCTGCCGCCAGGGTGAGGCGCAGTGCGTTGTCGCGCCATGCCTGAAGCAATACGTCCTGACGCAGTGATACGTTGACGATCAGCGGGTATTGGTCCAACCGATGGTAGGACAGCATGCGCAACGACCCGTCCATGGGGCTGTTGCCCCAGCCGAAACCGTGTGCCGGGGCGCCGGGCTGAAAAATGGTCAGCCGGCCGAAGTTCTGCCCCAGCTTCATGCTGTCGATGGGTGGTGTGCGCGCCAACAGAATGCCATCGGCGCGGAAGATGGCGCTGGCGCCCCCTTCGGGCGGCAGCACCCGCCGATAGGATTGCTGGAAATATTCCGGATCGACCGCCGCGACGATCACGCCCTGGAACGAACCGTCCCGGCCGGAAATGCGCCGGCTCACCGGAATGACCAGGTTGTCGTCCACCGGCGAGATGAGTGGAGTGGAGATGTGAAGGTCCGAAGATGGCGAAGCGCGGTGCCAGGCGAAAAATTCGCGGTCCGCCCGGTTTTCAATGGGCGGGGGGAAGCGTTTGGCCGTGTTCACCACGCGGCCCTGGGCATCAAGGATGGCGAGGCCCGAAATTTGCGGATTGCCGGTCAACCGCGCCCGCAATGCCTCATGCACGGCGGATGTGCCTGCACGTGCGATGCCTCCGGCGTTTTCCACGGACAGGGCCGTGGCGTCGACCACCAGCTCCACCGAATGGAACGCGCGTTCGGTTTGCTGCGCCAGGGCCAATGAAATGGCGGACAGATTGCCCTCGGCAGCGGCAAGCGTCGTCGCGCGCTGGCGCCATACTTCGTAAGCGGTCATGGCGATGACGGCGACGATGGCGATGCCGCCGAAAATCACCAGTGCCCGACTGGTAGAGGGCCTGAACCGGTTCATGTGCAATCGGAAATGTCCCCATGCCCCGTTTGGTCGGGGCTCTGCGGCCTACAATACCACAGGCGCACCCGACAGGCACTCCCTGGTTGTGCGTATCGCTGCGGACGATGGTCGGTGTGCGGCTCGCGCCATTATGTGAAATACACTCTTTCCAATTTGTCTGGTCGCCAACCTTGGCCGGGCGTGCTAAACCGGAATGTAGAAGCCGCAACTAGCGGACGTGGTGCCTCCGGGGAGGGTCATGGCCGATTTCGGGGAAAAGATTACCAGGGAACTGACCGTCCGGTACGTCGCCGTACTGGCCGTGTTGGGTGGTCTGGCCGTAGCCTCGTTTCTGGGGCTGGCCCGCATCCTTATGGACGCCGAAAGCGGCACGACCCTGGTGAACGTCGCCGGCCGTCAGCGTGCGCTGATTCAGAAGGTCGCATTCCTGGGAACGCGCCTGTCGGTGCCGCCGGGGGCAGGCCCCGCGCGCGCCGACATGGAAAAGGCATTCGTCGACGCGGTCAACCAGCTCGAATCATCTCATGCCGGCTTGTTGGCCGGTCTGCCCGAACTTCGTTCGCCGCGCCCGCCCTCTGAAGAGGTGATGGCGCTGTATTTCGGTCCAGACGCCGCCGTGGACGCCGAGTTGCGGACGTTCGCCGCCCATGCGCGGGCGATCGCCGCCCGTTTTCCTGCTGTCCCGGACCCGGACGACCCCGATCTTGTGGTCATCAGCTCGGCGGCGACCGGGCCGTTGCTGGATGCGTTGGAGCGGGTGACGGCCACCTATCAGCGGGAAGGCGAGGAAAGCCTGATTCGACTGTCCGCCCTGCATGGGGCGGCGCTGGTGGTCATCCTGGCGCTGCTGGTGGTATCGGCGGCGGGCGTCTTCCAACCCATGGTCGCCCGCATCAAGGCCGATTTCGAAGAGCGCGCCTATGCCGAGCGGCATTTGCGCGAGTCCGAGGAACGCCTGTGGCGCATTCTCGAAGAGAGCCCGGTGGGCGTTTCCGTGTCGCGCCGTTCCGACGGGCGCGTGGTGTTCGCCAATACGCGGTTCTGCGACATCATCGGCGCTCGCCGCGACGAGGTGCTGGGCGAGCCGGCGCGCAACCATTTCGTGGACGACGCGCAACGCCTGAGGATCATCGCCAAGATGAAGGCGCAAGGCCATCTGGACGACGAGGAAGTGGAATTCCGCCGCCGCGACGGCTCGGCGTTCTGGAGCCTGCTGACCTTGCGGGCGACCAACATGGAACGCCAGGACGTCAATCTGGCCTGGGTTTACGACATCACCGCCATGAAGGCGGCGGAAGCCCGGTTGAAACTGACGGCGAAGGTGGTGGAAAGCGCCTCGGAAGCCGTGGTGATCACCAACATCCGCAACCAGATCGAATACGTCAATCCCGCCTTCACGGCCATCACCGAATACCGGCCGGAAGAGGTGCTGGGCGGCAATCCGAGCATGCTGCAATCCGGTCGCCACGATGCCGACTTCTATCGCGGCATGTGGCAGGAAATCCGGGCCACGGGGCGGTGGCGGGGCGAAATCTGGAATCGCCGCAAGTCGGGCGAGTTCTACGCCGAGTGGCTGAGCATCGTCGCGATCAAGGACGATTCCGGCAACCTTACCCACCACATCGCCATCTTCTCGGACATCACTCATAGAAAAGAGGACGAGGAGAGGGTGTGGCGGCAGGCCAATTACGACGCGCTTACCGGTCTGCCCAATCGCGCGCTGTTCCTCGATCGCCTCAATCAGGCGGTGCGCCAGAGCCGGCGTGAGGACAAGAGGTTCGCCTTGTTGTTCCTCGATCTCGACGGCTTCAAGAACGTGAACGACACCTTGGGCCACGCGGCGGGCGACATTTTGTTGCAGCAGACGGCGGCCCGCCTGACCGAATGCATGCGGGCATCCGACACAGTCGCCCGTCTTGCCGGCGACGAGTTCACCTGCATCCTGTGGGGCATACGCAGCCGCGAGGATGTGTCCATGGTCGCCGCCAAGATCCTGGACCGGCTGGGTTCCCCATTCGAATTGGGCGACAGCGTCGGCCATGTGCAGGCGTCCATCGGCATCGCGGTGTTCCCCGATCACGCGGCGGACGCCTCGGTCCTGCTGCAATTGGCCGACGAGGCCATGTATGCGGTCAAGAAGCGCGGCAAGAACAATTTCGAGTTCGTCGAGCTGGAAACCGCGGATCTTTGCTGAGGCGGCGAGGGGGCGCCAAGCTGCCTGCCGGTTACTCTCGGTCTCGCCGTTCGTCCTCATCCGGCTCTTCGTCAGCCATGATATCCTGGTCCAACTCTTCGCGATCCAGCGCCTCGTCCTCGTCGAAGACCGGCGTTTCCTCGTCGGTGGTTTCCATGGGCACGACCGGTTCGGCGCGCATGCGGGTGCCGCCGCGGGTGGGTACGCGCGGTGATTCAACGTACAGCGTCTGGCATTTGGGGCAGATGACCGGGGTGCGCTCGAGGTCGTAAAAGGCGGCGCCACAATGGGGGCAACGGCGCTTGGTTCCGCGATTGGCGACGGTCACGGTCTGGCTCCTGGCTTCGTTGCGCGGCCCTCAGATATGGGAGGGGCCGCGCCACGATGCCAGAACCGCCGTTCAGGAGAGGCTTCTCAGGAACGGACGATAGGGGCGGTCGTTGGTGCGGATGTGGTCCAGCAGCCAAGTCTGCAGGAAATCGGCAGTTTCCATGGTCAGGTGGCGGAGTTCGTCGGACTGGCACGCCTCGACGAAGCGGGCCTTCAACGCCTCGGCCTGCAGGATAAGGCGATCGTGCTCGGCCTTGTGGACCACCAGCCCCGGATAGCCGTGGCGGTCCAGCATGCGCTCCTCGGACAGGAAATGGGCACGGGTGCGCAGGATCATCTGGTCGAGAATGGCGGCCAAGTGCTGCACCGATTGCCCGGCCTCCACGGCCTCAAGGAACTGGTTGCATACCTCCAGCAGCTCTTTGTGTTCAGCGTCGATGGCCGGCAGGCCAAGCTTGAACTCGTCTGACCACTCGATACGGGATGCCACTGGGATGTCTCCTCTTGGTGCCGCCAACCCACCCCCCACAGTGGCATCGGGCATGTCAACAATCCATTAAGCCGGTTAAGGCCGGTCAGCCCACCGCGTCGAGCAGGCGGCGCACGGCCTGATGGAACATGGCTTCGGTCAGCCGTCCGGTGTTGGTGTTGTAGCGCGAGCAGTGGTAGCTGTCGGCCAGCACCAGCCCCGACGGCAGTTCGTGCAGGGCACCATGGCCGAAGGGGTAGGCGGCTTTGCGCAGTCCAAGCACGTTCAGGACCGCATCATGGGCATCGCGGCCGATGGCGAACAAGCCGCGCAGATTGGGCATGGCATCCATTTCCGCCAGCAGAAACGGACGGCAGGCGGCGAATTCCGCCGGCAGCGGCTTGTTCTCGGGCGGCACGCACCGCACCGCGTTGCTGATTCTCACCCCGTCGAGGTCGAACCCGTCGTCGGCGCTGGCGCCATAGGTGCCATGGGCCAAGCCGAAGGTGGCCAGGGTCGAATACAGCAGATCGCCGGCATAGTCGCCGGTGAACGGCCGACCGGTGCGATTGGCGCCCCGCAGGCCGGGCGCCAGGCCGACGAACAGCATCCGGGCCTGCAGGCTGCCGAACGAGGACACCGGCGCGTTGTGCCAATCGGGCCAAGCCGCCCGGTTGTCGTGGCGGAATTGAACCAGGCGCGGGCACAGCGGACACTCACGCCCCGGCGCGGCCGGGGCGTTGGTCACAAGCGTATCGGCGGCGGTCACGACTGATCGTCGTCCTCGTAATCGTCTTGCGAATAATGGGTCGGGGCGCGGTCCTCGCGCTGGAAGTGCGTGCGGGCGATCTGCTGCTCGAGATCGGTCAGCTCCAGAAAGACGTCGGCCTGTCGCCGCAATTCGTCGGCCACCATGGGCGGCTGCGAGCGGACGGTGGACACTACGGTGACGCGGACACCCTTGCGCTGGACCGCTTCCACCAAACGGCGGAAATCGCCGTCACCCGAGAACAGCACCACATGATCCAGGTGCTGGGCCATTTCCATCACGTCGATGGCCAGTTCGATATCCATGTTGCCCTTGATCTTGCGACGGCCCATGGCATCGGTGAATTCCTTGGTCGGCTTGGTGACCATGGTATAACCATTATAGTCGAGCCAATCGACCAGCGGGCGGATGGGAGAGTATTCCTGATCCTCGATCAGCGCGGTATAATAGAACGCACGAATCAGGCGGCCTTTCGAGGCGAACAGGTTCAGCAGGCGCTTGTAATCGATGTCGAAGCCCAGCGCCCGGGCGGCGGCATACAGGTTGGAACCGTCAATAAACAATCCGATCCGTTCGGCGTCATAAAAATGCATGGCAGCACTCGACTAAAAGAATAAGCGTTTTACGGCCGGATTTGGTCCGGCCATTCGGCAATGGCGATAACGTAGGCTGTGGGTAAGGTTGCCGCAAGGGGCAATGCCGGTCGTCGCGGTGCACAACGCTTGCTTTCACGGCCGCCGCCAATATATAAGCTGGAATCTTTCCCACGGACGCACTCATCAAAGGACGTTCTATGGCGCGCGTTACGGTAGAAGATTGCGTATTGAAGGTTCCGAACCGCTTCGAGCTGGTTTTGGTTGCGGCCCAGCGGGCTCGTGACATCTCGTCGGGCTCCAAGCTGACCGTCGAGCGCGACAACGACAAGAACCCGGTGGTGGCGCTGCGTGAAATCGCCGACGACACCGTTCCGCTGGACAATCTGCGCAACTCGCTGGTGTCCGGCCTGCAGAAGCATGTCGAAGTCGACGAGCCGGAGGAGGACGAAATGGAGTCCTTCATGCCCGACGGCGACATGAGCTTCGAGAACATCGCCTCCGAGGACGAGGCGATCGAGGACGGCCTGACCGTGTCCGAGGAAGGCGTTGATTTCGACGCCGAGGGCTTTGGCGGTCGCGACGCCGACATCGACGAGTAAGTTTTTGGGGGCGGTCGTGGCGAAAGCGTCCGCCTTGTGCCGCCCCCGCTCTTGCCCGGAAGCGGCGCGCCCGGGAGGATTCCTCAGGTCATGATGCGCCAATTCGAACTGGTCGAGCGGGTCAGGTCCTACGATCCCAATGCGGACGAGGATGCGATCAATCGCGCCTACGTCTTCGCCATGAAGATGCACGGCTCGCAAAAGCGTGCCTCGGGCGACCCCTATTTCTCGCATCCGATCGAAGTCGCCGGCATCCTGACCAAATACCGGCTGGACTCGTCGTCCATCATCACCGCGCTGCTGCACGACACCATCGAGGACACCCCGGCGACACTCGAGGACATCGAGAAGCTGTTCGGGGCGGAAATCGGGCGTCTGGTCGATGGCGTCACCAAGCTGAACCGCATCGAGCTGCAGTCGGACCACGCCAAGCAGGCCGAGAACCTGCGCAAGTTGGTTTTGGCCATGAGCGAGGACATCCGTGTCCTGCTGGTCAAGCTGGCCGACCGCGTCCACAACATGCGCACGCTGCACTACATCTCCAAGCCCGAGAAGCGCCGCCGCATCGCGCTGGAGACCATGGAAATCTACGCTCCGCTGGCCGAACGCATAGGCATGCAGGAGATCAAGATGGAATTGGAGGACCTGGCCTTCACCGAACTGCACGGTGATGCCCGCGCCTCCATCATCGCGCGGCTGAACTTCCTGCGCGAACAGGGCGGCGACCTGATCGGCCGCATTCTCGAGGAACTGCGCAAGACGCTCGAGGAGGCCGGCGTGCAGGCGACGGTCTCGGGGCGCGAGAAGACGCCTTATTCCATCTGGCTGAAGATGCAGCGCAAGAATGTCGGTTTCGAGCAATTGTCCGACATCATGGCCTTTCGCGTGGCCGTGCCCAGCATCGAGGACTGCTATCGCGCGCTGGGCGTGATCCATTCCAAGTACCCGATGGTTCCCAACCGCTTCAAGGACTACATCTCGACGCCCAAGCCCAACGGCTACCGGTCGCTGCATACCGGGGTGTTCGGTCCCGAGCGTCACCGCATCGAGGTGCAGATCCGCACCAACGAAATGCACGAAGTGTCCGAATTGGGCGTGGCGGCGCATTGGAAGTACAAGTCGGGCGGCAGCGGCAAGATGACCGACGGTCGCCAGTACCGCTGGCTGCGCGAGTTGCTGGATATTCTCGAGCACGCCTCCAACCCCGACGAATTCCTGGAACACACCAAGCTGGAAATGTTTCAGGACCAGGTGTTCTGCTTCACCCCCAAGGGCGACCTGATCGCCCTGCCGTCGGGGGCGACGCCGGTGGATTTCGCCTATGCGGTTCACTCGGACGTTGGCGACACCTGCGTGGGCGCTAAGATCAACGGCCGTATCATGCCGCTACGCTCGCGCCTGCAGAATGGCGATCAGGTCGAGATCATCACCTCGAAGGCGCAGACGCCCAACCCGACCTGGGAACGCTTCGTCGTCACCGGCAAGGCCCGCGCCCGCATCCGCCGCTTCATCCGCACCCAGCAGCGGGCTCAGTACGTCGACCTGGGCCGGGCCATTCTGGTGCGCGCCTTCCGTCAAGAGGGTTACGACTTCACCGAAAAGGCCGTGGATGGCGTCTTGAAGATCTTCAAGGCGCCGACCGTGGACGATCTGATCGCCATGGTGGGCGAGGGGACCCTGACCGGCAAGGAAGTGGTTTCCACCGTCTATCCCGAGCTGAAGGCCGGCGCGCCCCGGCCCGACAACGTGGTGCCGCTGGCCAAACCCAAGGCCTCGTCGGGCCTCAGGGACAAGGTGAGCGCGGTTCCCATCAAGGGGCTGATCCCCGGGATGGCCGTCCATTTCGCGGGCTGCTGCCATCCGCTGCCCGGCGACCGCATCGTCGGCATCGTCACCACCGGCAAGGGGGTGACCGTTCACACCATCGACTGCGACAACCTCGAGCAATACGCCGACACGCCCGAACGCTGGCTGGACATTTCGTGGGAAGCCGGCGAAGGCAACGCCCATGTGGGGCGCGTCGATCTGGTGGTGAACAACGAGCCCGGGGCCCTGGGCGCCGTGACCACGGTGATCGCCAAGAACATGGGCAACATCATCAATCTGAAGATCACCAACCGCACGACCGAATTCTTCGAGATGATCATCGACATCGAAGTGCGCGACGTGAAGCACCTGACCAACATCATCGCCGCGCTGCGCGCCACCCCGGCCATCAATTCGGTCGAACGTGCGCGGAACTGATCACCTGGAGAGCTGGACCATGACCGCCCGCCTGCTTCGACTTGGCGTCAACATCGACCACGTCGCCACCATCCGAAATGCCCGCGGCGGCCGTCACCCTGATCCGGTTCGCGCCGCCCATCTGGCCGCCGCCGCCGGCGCCGATGGCATCACCGCACATCTGCGCGAGGATCGCCGCCACATTTCCGACGACGACATCGCCCGTCTGGCCAACGAAATCCAATTGCCGTTGAATTTCGAAATGGCGGCGACCGAGGAAATGCTGGCCATCGCGTTGCGCCATCGTCCGCACGCCGCCTGCATCGTGCCCGAGAAGCGCGAGGAACGCACCACCGAGGGTGGATTGGACGTCGCCGGTCAGGTTGACAAGCTGACGCCCATGGTCGCCAAGCTGACCGATGCCGGCATCCGCGTTTCCATGTTCATCGAAGCCGATCCCCGGCAGCTGGATGCCGCCAAGGCCATCGGCGCGCCGGTGGTCGAACTGCATACGGGCGCCTATTGCGACCACGACGGCGAAGCTCGCGACACCGAATTGGCCCGCATCGTCAAGGCCGCCGCCCATGCCCAGGCCATCGGCCTGGAATGCCATGCCGGCCACGGTCTTTCGTTCGACACCGTCAAGCCGATCGCGGCCATTCCCACCATCAAGGAATTGAACATCGGCCACTTCCTGGTGGGTGAAGCCATCTTCGTCGGCTTCGAAGCGTCGATCCGGCACATGCGCGCCTTGATGGACGAAGCGCGGAAGTGACCCACGGTCCGGCTTGACAGCAGGCGTGCGGGCTGGTTTGCTCGCCCGCGCCCGCTCGTCGGGTCTGAATAGGCCGTATTTGTTAAATCAATAAGTTAGGTGGCGATTTTCATGTCCAGAGGGAAGCCGGGCGGCACCTGGGAAACCATCAAGACAGTTTTCTATGCCATGCTTATCGCGGGCGTGGTGCGAACCGTCGCGTTCGAGCCCTTCAATATTCCGTCGGGCTCGATGATCCCGACGCTGTTGATCGGCGACTATCTGTTCGTTTCGAAATACGCCTACGGCTATTCCCGCCACTCCATGCCGTTCAGCGTCGGCCCCAATGGCGGCCGCATCCTGGAAAAGGTTCCCGAGCGTGGCGACGTGGTGGTGTTCAAGAAGCCGCCCGAGAACAAGATCGACTATATCAAGCGGGTCGTCGGCCTTCCCGGCGACCGCATCCAGGTGACCGGCGGCATTCTGCACATCAACGGCGTGCCGGTGAAGCGCGAGCGCATCGAGGATTTCGTCGAGATGACGCGCGAAGGCAACATCATGCGCGCCCCGCAATACGTCGAAACCCTGCCCAACGGCCGCCAGCACCGCATCATCGAGTATTGGGGCGACAACGGTATCGCCGACAATACGCCGGAATACGTGGTGCCGCCTGGGCATTACTTCATGATGGGCGACAACCGCGACAACTCCGCCGATTCCCGCTTCCTGGACGAAGTGGGCTATGTGCCCGCCGC
>DATGXU010000167.1:0-8472 GCA_035298685.1 Magnetospirillum sp.
GGCCAGCTCCAGCCGGTCGAGAACGGCCGATTCGGTGCGCGCGCGGCGAATGGCGTCCAGGGTGGCGTCGTACATGACGTCGCCCACCTGATGCACGCCCTGGGTGACGCCCTCGGCGGCCAGGTTGCGCACCGCCGCGCCGGTGGGGCAGAACAGCAGGGCGCTGACGTGGTCGGTCAGCACGCGGTTGATTTCCTCGGGCATGCGGCGGTTGAACGAGCGCAGGCCGGCTTCCACATGGGCGATGGGAATGTGCAGCTTGGCCGCCGCCAGCGCCCCGGCCATGGTGGAATTGGTGTCGCCGTAGACCAGCACCCAATCGGGCTGTTCGCGCACCAGCACCTGCTCGATGCCGGCCAGCATGCGCCCGGTCATATGGCCGTGGCCGCCGCCGCTGACTTCCAGGTTGTAGGCGGGCTGGGGAATCCCCAGCTCGCGGAAAAAGACGTCCGACATGTTGGCGTCGAAATGCTGGCCCGTATGGACCATGATCTCGGTCATAAGGGGAAAATCGCGGAAGGCCCGGCTGACGGCGGCAGCCTTGATGAATTGCGGCCGGGCGCCGACGATTGTGAGAACTTTCAATGCCATTGTGTCACACGCGAGCCATGAAATAGGCGTGCTGGTCGATGCAGCGTTGGATATTTGCCTTGTTGGCCAGGGTCCAGGCAACGGTATTCTCGATTCCCTGGCGCACCGGCACCCTGGCCTCGAAGCCGAGATCGCGCCGGGATTTCTCGGTGGAACCGAAGCGGCGGCCCGAACGGTCCCAGTCACGCGCCGGGCGCAGGCTGACCGGGACGGGGTTGCCGGTGACCTCGTTGACGATGCCGGCCAGATCGCGGATGGTGGTTTCCACCCCCGAGGCCAGGTTATAGACCTCGCCCGCCGTGCCGCGCGCGGCGCAGGCCATCAGCCCGCGCGCCATGTCATCGACGAAGATGAAATCGCGGCTGGCCTCGCCGCCATTGTCCAGCGGCAGCGCCTGATGGTGCAGCGCCTTCCAGATGAAGGTGGGCACCACGTTGCGCCACACGGTGTGAACGGTGCCGCGCCAGCGCCCCGCCCCCAGGATTTCGCGCGGGCCATAGACGTTCTGGAAGCGGGCCTTGACGATGGGCAGCCCGTGGCGGGCCCAGAAGTAATTGCCGTAAAGCTCGCCGATCAGCTTGCTGATGGAATAGGGGCTGTCGTGGAACAGCGATACCGGCGCGTCCTCGGTGGTGGCGCGGGCCTCGCTGAAGGTTTTCTCCGCCACCGCGCAGCCGGCGGCGGCATAGACCACCTTTTTCAGCGCGCGGATGTCCTTGAGGCGGTCGAACAGCTTCAAACTGGTCAGGGCGTTGTTGTCGTGGTCGGCCATGGGATCGTGGATGGAACTCTGGTTGCCGTGATAGCAGGCCAGGTGCCAGGCGAAATCCAGGTCGTCGGGCAGCTCGCGCAGGATGCGGTCGTCGGTGATGGACCCAAGGACGAAGCGCACCCGCGCATCGTCGGGCAGGTTGCCGGCATCCGACGACAGCAGGTTGTCGACCACGACGATCTCGCGCGGGCGGTGTTCCAGCAGCCGCGCCACCAGATTGCTGCCGACGAAACCGGCGCCGCCGACCACCAGCAGGCGGGCGTCGCTGAACCATGTCTGTTCCATGATGGTCCCCGGGTCAGAGCTTGGGCGCGGCCAGATGGCTGTGGATGGCCGAGATGCCGTGGCGGTCGTACCACGACAGCATGCGGTGGATGGTTTCCTCGAAGCCGCAGACGGCTTTCCAGCCGAAGGCGGCTTCGGTGGCGGCGGGGTCCAACACCACCGCCCGCACGTCGTCGGGTCCCGGCGGCACCGTGGGCACCGGTTCGGTCACGGCAATGCCCAGATAATCGGCCACCACCCCGAACAGGTCGCGGATCGAGTGGCCCTGGCCGGTGGAGACGTTGAACACGCCGGTGGGGGCGCCTGCGGCGAGGGCCATGTCCATCAGCGCCAGGAAGTCGCTCATGTCGAGGAAGTCGCGCACCGTGTCGGAACACACGCATTTCTGCCCGGTGCGCAGCCGCTTGTAGAAGGTGGGGATGGGGCCGATGGCCAGGCGCGGCCCGGTGACGTTGGCCAGCCGCAGCGACACCGCCGGCAGGCCCGACATCGTCACATACTGCTCGCCGGCGGTTTTCGAGACGCCGTAGCTGGTGAACGGCCGCAGCGGATGATCGACGGGGATGGGCACGCGGGTCGGGCGGCCATAGCACAGCGCGGTCTGGAAGTTGACGAAGCGGTGGACGGCGTGGCGCCGCGCCGCCTCGATCACGTTGATGGTGCCAGAGACGTTGGTGGCGGCGTCCTCGCGCCAATCGGCCGGGTCCTTGTAGGCGGCGGCGCTGTGGATGACGTGGGTGGGGCGGAAGCGGTCGAAACAGGTGTCCACGGTGGCGCGGTCGGCGATGGTGCCGGCGACCACGGTCAGGCCGGCCACCTGCGGCAGCACCTCGCGGCGGCCGGTGGCGAAATTGTCGATGACCAGCACGTCATGCCCGGCCGGAACATAGCGTTCCACCAGATTCGAGCCCAGGCAACCGGCGCCGCCGGTGATCAGGATGCGCATGATGCGGCCTCCCTTAGGCGTGTTTCAGATGGGTGTGGCCGCCGCCGGCCACGCCGAAGGCGCGGTAATACTCGACCGCCGCCGCCACCGTTTCCTTCAGCGGGGTGAAGCGGATGGGGCCGAAATCATCGAAGGTGCGCGACGGGTCCAACAGGATGGTGGGGGCGTCGTCGGGGCCGAGCGGGCGGATTTCCGGCTCGGGCCGGGTGTTCAATTGCATGGCTTCGACCACCGCGTCGTACAGTTCGCGGATGGCGACGTCGGTGCCGGACGAAAAGTGATAGGCGCCGCGACCGATGCCGTCGGCGGCCTTCAGCACGGTGCGGGCCAGATCCTTGACGAACACGAAGTCACGCCGCGCCGTGGTGACGAAGCAGCGTTTCCCCTGGGACAGGCGCTGAAAGAAAATAGGCAGCGGCCCCGACAGGTTGCGCGGCCCGATCACGTTGGCCAGCCGGAAGGTGACGTAATCCAGCCCCGATATGCTCAGATAGTCCTCGGTGACCGTCTTGGAAATGGCATAGCTGGAATTGTCGGGCCGCCGGGGGTGGTCCAGCCGGATCGGGCTGTGCAGCGGGCGCACGCCATAGCACAAAGCGGTCTGGAAATAGATGAACCGGCCCACCTGGTTGGTCTTGGCCGCCTTGATCAGGGTGGCGCCGCCCACCGCGTTGGTCAGGGTGTCGCCGGTCCAATCGTCGGGGTCCTTGTAGGACGCGGCGGTGTGGATCAGCACGTCGGGGCGGAAATCGCCCACCAGCCGGTCGATCAGCGGCTTGTCGGCGATCGAGCCTTCCACGAAGGTCAGGGCGGGATGGCAGGCCAGATGCTCGGGCCGGCCGGTGGCGAAATTGTCGATGGCCAGAACGCTGTCGCCACGGGCCAGCAGCATCTCGGCCACATGGGACCCAACCTGCCCGCAGCCGCCGGTGATGAATGCTTTCATGCCACAAGTCCTTGTTGTTCGGAAAACGGAACGGACGGCAGCGCCCGGTATTCGGCCGCGCGGTCGTGGAAGGTCTGGTGCCACAGCTCCAGGCTCAGCAATCCCCACGCCTTGCGCGAGAAGCGGCCGGCATGGTCGAAGTTGCGCAGCACCGCGTCGGCATTGATGAAGGGGCGGTGGCGGCTTTTGATGGCGTGGAAGATATCGACCACGTCGTCGCGCAGCGGCCCCGAGAACCATTCCTTCAGCGGAACGGGAAAGCCCATCTTGTCGCGGCGGTGGGCGATCTGGTCGGGCAACACCTGGCCGAACGCCACCTTCAGCAGGTGCTTCATGTGGCCGCCGGCGAACTTCACGTCGGCCGGCACGGTGGCGGCGAATTCCACCAGCGGATGGTCCAGCAGCGGCACCCGGCTTTCCAGCCCGTGGGCCATGCTCATGCGGTCTTCCACATGCAGCAGCGCCGGCAGCAGGCACTTGAAGTCGAAATGCGTCATGCTGTCGAAATAGGCTTCCTTGCGGACGTTGGCGCGGTTGTTGAAGATGGCCTTGAAGTCCTCGACCATGCGGGCGCGGTCCAGTTGCGACCAGTCGATCTCGTCGGCCATGTCGGTGGAACGGTCCACCAGCCGCAGATAGCGTTCGTCCAGCGGGCCGAACAGCCCCTGGCGCCAGAACTCGGCCATCAGCGGCTTGTATTCGCGCAACAGGCCCAGATTGGGGACGATGGATTCGATGGTGACGACGAAGTCGCCGTCGCGGTAATTGCCGTCCATGGCGGCCTTGATGCATTGCTCGAAATAGGCCAGCAGATAGCGGGCATAGCCGCCGAAGATTTCGTCACCGCCCTGGCCGCCCAGCACCACCTTGACCTCTGCGGCCGCCAGCTTGGAGACCATGAATTGCGGGAACGAGCCGGGGCCGGCGACCGGGAAGTCCAGGTGGTAGACCACGTTGCGGATGTGGCGGCGGAAGTCGTCGGCGGTGATGTCGACGACGTGCAGGGGCGTGTCGCACCGTTCCGCCACCAGACGCGCATAGGCGCTTTCGTCGTAGCCGGGATATTCGGTGAAGCGGCCGTGAAAGGCGGGGTGGCGGGCGTTGTCGGCGCGGTGGGCCAACAGCGCCATCAGGCTGGAATCGATGCCGCCCGAGACATAGGCCCCCACCGGCACGTCGGCGCGCAAATGCAGGGCCATGGACTGATCCACCAGCTCGGCCAGCCGATGCTGGAAATAGCGCGGGCTGTGGTCGAAATCGATGTCGAAACGGACATCCCAATAGCGCCAGACCCGCAGCCGGCCGTCCTCGACCGTCAGCGCATGACCGGGCAGCAATTGGCGGATGCCCTTGAACAGGGTGTGCTCGCCGATGGTGTACTGAAAGGTCAGATATTCGGCCAGGGCGGCGGCGTCGGTGTCGATCTCGGGCAGGAACGGCAGCAACGCCTTGGCTTCCGAGGCAAAATACAGCACCTGGCCGACCACCGCGTAATAAAACGGTTTGATGCCGAAACGGTCCCGCGCGCAGAACAGCCGTTGCGCCCGTTCGTCCCACAGCGCAAAGGCGAACATGCCGCGCAGATGGTCCAGGCATTGGGTGCCGTGGACGTCGTAGGCCGCCAGGATGCATTCGGTGTCAGAACGCGAGCGGAAGGCCCAACCGGCGGCGAAGCGGTCGTGCAGATCGAGGTGATTGTAGATCTCGCCGTTGAAGGCGATGGCGGTGCCGTTCGGCGCGGTCATCGGCTGGGCGGCGGCGGGCGACAGGTCGACGATGGCAAGGCGGCGGTGGGCAAGGCCGGCGGCGCCGGTCTCGCTGAACCAGGTGCCCTTGCCGTCGGGGCCCCGGTGGGCGATCAGCCGATCCATGGCGGCCAGCACGGCGCCGCCCTGGCGCATCGGGGACCGGTCAAGCGTCGCAAAACCCGCGATACCGCACATGTGCTGGCGTCCTTGCGCAAGAGACGGGGGGATCAGGGCTGAACGGTCATCCACAGCAGCAGGGCGGCCACCTGCTTCGGCCATGCCCGCCCCATGCGCACCAGCTGCGGAAAGTCGCGCTGACCGCCATAGGGCAGGGTCTTGCTGATGCCGCGAAAGGCCTCGCCGCTCCACCGGATGCGGAGGATGCCGCCCTCGGCCAGCAGGCGCCGGATTTCGCCAGGATCGGCGGGGGGCGAAAGTTTGCCGGCGTCCTTGCCGTCGCCGTCGACGGCTTCCAGCGTCAGCCGGCGGCCGTCCAGGCGCAGGCACAGGCGGGCGGAATTCAGGCGTAGAAAGGCAGCGCGGATCTTGATGGCGGCGATGAAATCGCCTTCGTCGCCGGTGACCAACACCGGAACCAGCATGGCCAGCGGGACCGTGCCGAACTGGCCGAGGATACTTTTCTCCACCGCCATCAGGGCGCGCAGGCGGTCGCGCGCCGCCAAGGCGCGCCGCACGCCGCCGCGCAATTGGCCGCGCACCCTGAGCCGGCGGTCGGGCGGCAGCAGCGACAGCACCCGATCCACCGCCTCGACGGTGCCCAGCAGCAGCTTCTGCACCGACCGCCGCCGGTTGGCGCGGCGCTGGGTGGCGCGGTACAGGCGATCCAGGTCGGCGGCGGCATAGGGGCGCGCCGGCGACAGCATGGCGGGCGAGGCGGTGTCGTCGATGGCGCGGTCCATCTGGGCGACCATGGCGCGGAACCAGTTGTCGGGATTGCGCGCCACTTCGTGATAAGCGCGGTCGACGATCGCCTGGGCCCGCGCCGGGTCGCGCAGGATGGCCGCCACCTCGTCCATGTTGGAATGGTCGCGGCGTAGCGGCACGTAATGGCGCCACGGCTGCAGCCGCCCGGAATAATGGCCTTCGTACAGGATCATCAGGGTGCGCAGCGCCGCCGCCTCGAAGCAGCGCGGCGACACCACGTTCATCATCAGCCGCCCATCCTCGGCCTTGAAATACAGCTCGCGCAGCACCTCGAACGGGGTGTCGGGCTGGCGCTGCTGGTGGGCCTCGACCGCTTGCTGGATGGCGCCCGAGAAATCGCAGACGCCCGAGCCGCTTTCGCTGCCCAGCACCGCCTTGCAGTTGGTCAGGAAGCGGATCCAGGCCTCGCCGTACAGGCGGTCGCTTTCCCGGCACGAGATGTTGCACAGCAGCCCATAAGCGGGGGCGTCGCGCAGGAAGCGGTCGGCGATGATCCACTTTTCCTGGGCATGCGAACCCAGCCAGGCCGGCAGCTTGCGCGCGCGATAGCCCACGTCCAGCGGGCGGTCGGCAAAGGGCGGCACCTCAAGGTCCAAAAGGCGCTCGGGCACATAGCCGGCCAGCACGGTTTCGCGCCGCACGCCGGGCAGCCGCGCCGGGGAATAGACCGCGTCGATGATGTCGGGCGGCGCCAGCCCGAACAGGATGTCGATCTTCATGGCCGCCAGCGCGTCCACGGTGGCGTCGATGAAGCGGTAATCGTCTTGGACAAAGGCGATCTTCAGGCCCGGAAAGCGGCGGATCGCCACCCGGCTGGCCGGCGACAGATAGCTGTCGTGGCAGGCCACCAGCGAATAATGGATGATCACGCCGTCGAAACGGGCCAAATCAAGCCCGCGCGGCAGATCGCCGCGAAAGTTGATCGGCGTCACCGTATGGCGGGAATGGGCGCCGATGCCCTGGATGTGGTCAAGGATGGTGCCGGCCACCCCCTTGTGGAAGTCGCACAGCAGGGCGATCCTGAGCGGTCGGGGTATCACCGGCGAAGGCTGGACGTCCTTCATGGCATGCCGCCTATTTCCGGATCAGCGCAAGGCCCTGGACGCGGCCGAACGGGGCGAATTGCGGCCCGTTCAGCGCGGTGGCCAAGCCCTGGATGCGGTGGTGGAAGTCCGAGGTCTGGGCATTGCCGGCGCCGATGGCGGCGGGCAGCGCCACCCGGGTCAGCACGTCGAACAGGCCGGTGTGGAAGCTGCCGGCGACGGTGAACAGCGGCAGGATGGTTTCCATCAGCTCGGCCTTGCGGCTGTAGAAATTGATGGGCGCCGGCTGCAGTGGCGGCAGCCCGGCCTGGGCGCGCAGGCCGTCCAGGGCGTCGAAACCGTCGCGGAAACCCTCGGCCAGGATCAGCCGGCCGCCGGGGCGCAGGGCGGCGGCCAGATTGCGGATGGCCTGGCGCTGTTCCCCCAGGTCGCGCAGGTTGATCAGCACCCGCACGCACAGGATGGCGTCGTAGGGGCCGGCCCACTGGCGCGGCGCCAGCACATTGTCGTGGAAGAACCGGTTGTTGCTTTCGCCATACAGCCGGCGGGCGCGTTCGACCATGTTCTCCGCATAGTCGAAGGCGTCCACGTGGCGCACCAGCCGGCGCAGCCGGTCGGTGACGTAGCCGTTGCCGCAGCCCACTTCCAACACGCGGTCACCGGCGCGCAGATGGGGCAGGATGGCATGCAGCTCGACCTCGCGCTGGGCGGTGTCGGCGATGTTGACGCGGGCGTCGTCGGGTTCGCTGGCGGCGCGGTCGTTCCAATGAAGGTCGGTGCTCGACTTGTTCATTCCGGGCTTTCCCCTTGTTCAGGCGATGACGGCGCGGATGGCCTCGGCCACCGGCGGATAGATCAGCCCGGCGTAATGGGCGTGACCGCGCGCACTCAGGTGCAGATGGTCGGGATAGGGCAGCAGCAGGGGTTCCAGCGCGGCACCGTCCAAACCGGCGAAGCCGTCGTCGATGTCGCACAGGGTGACTTCGGTCTCGGCGGCGACCTCGCGCATGATCCAGTTGTAGTGGCGCCGCCGTTCCTCCAGCGACTCGCCCGACAGCAGCGTCTTGTGGCGCAGGGTCGGGTGGTTGGTGGACAGGATGATGTGGCGGGTGCCGAAGCGGCGGGCGCGCTCGATCATTTCCATCAGGTTGGCGCGAAAGGCGGCCGGCGACACCCGCGGCAGGCCGCGATCCGAC
>DATGXU010000168.1:0-22003 GCA_035298685.1 Magnetospirillum sp.
ATCAAGCGCGGACTTCGCGTCCGTTCCGGCAAGAAACGCATCCAGCAACTCGTCCGGGATGCTCGGGCGTTTCCGTGGGGGCATGGGCTATCTCCTTCTTTCCCATTATGCCCGCCCGTACACGGAATTCCTGACAGTCCCATAACCGCCCGTCAGTGTCTACGGTGATATGGCGCTTGCGCCCGACGGTCTTCTTCCCGGCATCGTAGCCGCGCTTGTCGGCCATCGGGGCCTTGATGGTCTGGCTGTCGATGACGCCCGCCGTGGGGCTGGCCTCCAGCCTCAAGGACTTCCGCCGCATCGCAACCCGATATGACCGCCGCGCCGTCACTTTCATGGCCGCCGTCTGCATCACCGCGACCGTCAGCTACTGGTTATGAGTCCTGACCCTAATGATCGGCTGCCAGTGGCGGGCGCTGCCCAAGGACCTACCGCCCAGGAGCACCGTGCACGAGTATCTCGGGCTGTGGGAATGGGACGGCACCCTGGCCCGCATCCACCACGCCTTGTTCGTCGAGGTGCGCGAGACGGCCGGGAAGGAGGCCAGCCCGACAGCGACGATCATCGACAGTCAGAGCGTCAAGGGCGCGGAAAAAGGGGGCGCGGATCGACCCGCCGGGCTATGACGCGGGGAAGAAGCGGCACATCGACGTCGACGCGCTCGGCATGATCTTGGCGGCTCATATCCTGCCCGCCGATACCCAGGACCGCGACGGTACGTTGCCGGTACTGAAAGAGGTCCGCCGCCTGTTCCCGTTCATCGAGCGCGTGTTCGCCGACGGCGCTACCAGGGAGCCGCCACGGAGGCGGTGGTACGCGAACTGGGGGGGCGTGGCACCTGGAAATCGTCAAGCGCTCCGACACCGCCAAGGGCCTTGAGGTGTTGCCAAAACATTGGACCGTCGAACGCACCTTCGGCTGGCTCGGCCGCTGCCGACGCCTCGCCAAGGACTTCGAGAAACTGCCCCGAATGGCCCTGGCCTTCCTGCGTCTGGCCATGATCCGCCTCATGCTGCGCAGAATTGCAAGGCACCGGAAATCAAAGGGAACTTCGCGGACGGACTCTAAGCAAGGCTGAAGGCAATACGTGTCGCAGCCCCTATGAACGCAAAGCCCACTCGCGCAGCGCGGTCTGGCGCCTTCCTTCTTTTCGCCAGCCATAATCTTGGTGAAACCGCAGTCTCCACCACCATGATATCGCTGCACTTGGCCCGCGCCCACTTCAACATCGGCAGGGGATTGCGCAGATGGTACAGCAGGCCGTAGCAGTGGACGACCTCCATTTGCGGAACAGGTACGGTCCCTTCGGCCTCTTCCACATTGTCCAGGTTGAACAGGTGATAGTCGGCGCTCTGGCCCGGATACAGCGCGGCCATACGGGTCATATCCGCTCGCGGGCAAGGTCCGCGTTGTCCTGCCGGCATTCAAGGGCGACGGCGCTGAAGATCGCGACAACGCTGATGCGGCGTGCGGTTAGCGTCAGTCTTGAGCCGCCGCCCGGGCCAGCCATCCCTGTTGTTCGATTAATTGATCCCAATTGCCTGCCTCGGCGACGCGGCCGTTCTCGATGACCTTAATGGAATCAGCGTGCCGGATTGTGCTGAGACGGTGGCACGACAGCAATGCAAACTCCTGGACCACAAACCTCGATTGGCGCCATAATCGGCCGGCGTGGCAGCGCGGCGATAATCGCCAGTCGAAATGCCCTTACCCCTGTTCAAAGAGTGCACCCATGATTTCGATCGAGAATAGGATCGTCATCAATCAGGACCTTCTGTCGACGGAACTCGACGGCGAAACGGTCATGATGGATGTCGAGAGCGGGCAATATTACACCTTGAATGCCGTCGGCTCGCGCATCTGGCAGGAATTGGCGGCCCCGACCTCCGTCGATGTCCTGTGCATCCGCCTGGAGGAGGAATACGACGCCACCCCGGACGTGCTCCGGGAAGGTGTACTGCGTTTCCTGAACCAGATGCTGGAGAAGCGTTTGATAAGGGTCGAGGCGTGACCCGATTCCTGCGTTGGGCCGGCATCTTGTACGGCGGTTTCGCGGCCCCGGCCGAGGCTCCCGCGATCTCTCCATATGGCCTGGCCCGGGCCAGGGCGGTGGCGCGCCGGCGTGATCGTCTGACCGACCGCCTGCCCTGGCACAGCACTTGTTTAGTCCGGGCGATGGCCGGCTCCCTCCTGCTGGCCCGCCGACGCGTCGCGGGCGCCCGGATCCGGTTTGGCGTATCCCGGGAAAATGGAGTCTTCGCAGCCCACGCCTGGCTGCTCCTGGGAGACGAAACCCTCTTGGGGGGGGCGGAGGCTGTCGCCCATACCCCCCTCGCCGATCTGGGCTAGAGGCCGGGATTTTGCGATGACAGCCGGCCTCGGACACATCCTGCGTCACGCGGTGGGGCATCCGGCCTTTGGCGCAGTGATCGGCAGGCAATCGCTTGCCGCGCGCCTGGATTCCTGCCCGCATCCTTCTGGTTTCGATTACCTGCGGGTGATCCTGGCCCTGGGCGTCGTCATCGTCCATGCGTCGAAGGTCGCCGGGGACCAGGAAACCCTGAATTTCTGGCGGCAGGATTTCGCATTACTCAACTTCTCGATCCTGCCGATGTTCTTCTGCCTGAGCGGCTTCCTGGTCGCGGGCAGTTTCGAGCGATCGCGGACGCTGACCGGTTTCCTGGTCCGCCGTGGCCTGCGCATTTACCCCGCGCTGATCGTCGAGGTGCTGCTATCGGCCCTGATCCTGGGGCCGATCCTTACGCAACTGTCTCTCCGCGAATATTTCTCCCATGCGGATTTCTACCGCTATTTTTCGAACACCCTTGGGCATATCCGCTATGTGCTGCCGGGGGTTTTTCTGCAAAATCCCTCCCCGAATGTGGTCAACCTGTCCCTGTGGACGGTGCCCTACGAACTCGCGTGCTACCTGATCTTCTCCTTTCTCGCCGTGATCGGCGCCTTCCGGCGTTCGGTTATCCTGGCGGCCTCCATCGGCGTGCTGATCTATCTCGCCCTGTCGCCGGCCTCGCTTTCGCCCTATCTCGGCGATTGGGTTGGGGGGCTGCTGAAGCAGCATTACCGGCTGCCCACCTTTTTCCTATCCGGAGTTGCTCTGTATTCCATTCGAAAAATAATACCGTTTTCTCTCGTCTTATTCTGCGTGTGCGTGGCGATCCATCTATATTCTACATCGTATTATATGAGAAATCCGCAGAATAGCTTCGCGAGCATTGCATCATTGTCGTACATAACGGTTTATCTTGGGGTGTTCGATCCGCCACGCATGCCCCTTATATTGAAGGGTGATTATTCCTACGGCATTTATCTATATGCCTTTCCCCTCCAGCAATTACTTGCCACGTGGCCACCGGCTCGGACCTCCTTGGCGATTGCAGCTGGCGGGATCGTGCTGGCCGCCTTATTTGCAGCCTTCTCGTGGCATTGCATAGAAGCTCCCATCCTGGCGCGGAAAGCCCGGGTCGCTCGGTGGGCCGAGGACTTGGTCGGACGGCTCATGGCGCAAAGAGGTGTCCTTGAATGGGGGCGGGGGAAGTAATGCCGCACCCCGCCGCTCCCTCGGCTCTCAGACTCGGGTTTTGGCCTGTCCGATCGGATTTGCCTTTGCCCGAATTGTCGGATGGCAAGGTCGTCGCTGAACTCGCATGGTTTTTCGGGAGGCGGCCCGGCAAACCGGTCAGGCCTTCAAGCGTCCATTCCCCACCGGGTGACGCGAAAAGGCCTTGATCGCCGCCATCGCCACGATAGCGGCGAGCGTGGTAAAGTTTGCGGATACAACCGGCCTTCCTCACCATTTCCGACACTGCTGCCAGGATGTCGCCATGCAAATCGAACCCGCGCGGGACAATCAAGTTCATGTAAGGGCGGCAAGCCAGGCAATCTCGCTGGCGCGTGCCGGCCAGGTTGCCGAAGGCTTGGACTTGTACCGCTCATCGATCGACGCGATGAGGGGGGAAGGGCTGCCGGTCTATTTGCATCTCATCCTGCTGCGCGATGCCGGTGCCCATGTCGCCGCGGCGTTCCAGAGGGTCGCCCTGAGCGGCGGCGCTGATATCAGCAAGGCCTTTGCCGTCCCGGGCATTCCCCGGGACGAGGCCCTGGCGGAGTATCGCAGCCTGTTCGCCGAGGGTGTGGCGAATGCCCGGATGCTGGCCAATTACGCTCGGATCCTCAGCCATGCCGGCCGGTCCGAGGAGCTTCAAGCGCTGATGGATGTGGATCGCCTGCTGATGATCCGCACCCTTGACGACCCGGCGCCGGATGGCCGCCGCCTGCTGCATGAAGCACTCCGGGACTGGTTTCGAGCCAATCTAGACAAGGCGGAGCGGCTTACTGCGCGGCTGGCCGCCGTTGGCACCTATCGATTCGCCAATGTCGGCGCCTTCGACAACGAATTGTTCGAAGCCCTGCGCCCGATCTTGCGCCGGCATGTGGATGACTATATCGCGTCGTCCGCGGAAATGCCCGCCGGTCATCCCATGAGGGAGTGGGCCCCCCGGGGATTTGATCTTGAAATGTTTGCCCATTACTCAGACGGCACGGGATATCATTTGCCCCATATCCATTCCCGTGGCTGGATTACCGGGGTGCTTTACCTCGATTGCGATTTTGGGGCCCAGGCGCGCCCGGACGAAGGCGGCCTTCATCTTTGCCCCGGCGTCGATGGCGATGCGTCTTGCGCCGGCTGGCCGAACCGCTACATCCCGGTCCATCCGGGCATGCTTGTTCTAATGCCTTCTTATTTCACCCATTTGACACGTCCTTTGGGCCGCCCCAGCCATCGAATCGTCCTTCCCTTCGATGTGGCGGATGCCCGCAATCTGGGCAAAAAATGCCTGGAGGCGGCGTGACCATGGCGGGGATCGGGCCAAACGTGCCGCCGGAGCTGCGGTGGCGGACCAAGGATATCGCCAACTGCTTTCCGGCGTCGGCACGTTTGCCCCTGATGATGGCGCGGGCGGCGGATCCCGCCGCAGGCTCCGGCGCCCATAAGGCCCTGGCACGGACCTTGCTGGAATTGGGGCGTGCTGATGCGGCCTGGGAGGCCCTCGCTCCGGCGCTAACATCCCCGGACCCGGATACCCTGCTTCTGGCCGGCAACATCCATCGGCAAGCGGGCCGGATCGACAGCGCGATCGGCTGCCTGCGTGGCGTGCTGGAAAGCGATTCCCAATCGGTTGCAGCAATCGATGGATTGGCCAGATGCCTTGAGCGGCAGAAGAACCATGGCGAGGCTCTGGCCGTACTCGAACAGGGTTTGCGCCGCAAGCCCGGCCATCCCGAGCTTTGGGCGTCCCTGACCCGCATTGCCGTGTCCGCGCGGAATGCGGCCTTCCTGGAGCGCGTGCTGGCAGAATTGCCGCTGCCCCATCGTTACGTTGCCTGTATCGACGATGCCCGCAACTTCCTTTTCGAGCAGGCAGGCGATCGGGCACACCTGGAGCGGCGGTTGCGGGCCCCTGCTCTTGTATCGAAAACGCGGCTGCTTTCCGAGGATGATCCCCTGCTTGCCGCCGTGCTGGAGGAAGTTTCCCGAATTCAGGATTTTGTGGCCGACCCCTACGATAAAACGACGGCAGGGGGTGTTCAGGCGGCCTTTGCCCTGGCGCCCGACCGTCCCGCATGGTCGGCCCTGTTCTCGCGCATCGCCCGGCAGATCGAGCATTATCTCTCGGCCCTACGGGCCGTCGATGCGCCCTTCCGGCTGCCGTCGGGAGAAGTGGGGCTGAGGAGCTGGGTCGTCCGGCTGGGCAATGGTGGGCGCCAGAGGCACCATCTTCATCCGACCGGCTGGATCACGGGCGTGATTTATCTGAAGGTGCCGCCGGAAGTGGCCAATGCAGAGGGGGGCGCCGGCTGCCTCGAGATGCCGTTCCTGCCGCATAATTCCTTTCCGGATTGGCCAAAGACGCTCTATCGCCCGGCGGCGGGTGGATTGTTGCTCTTTCCCTCCTATCTCCGGCATGCGACCATCCCGTTCCAAAGCGAGCACGAACGGGTATGCATCGCTTTCGATCTTTTGGCGCTGTGATAAATGGGCGGGAAACGCAGGCGCGGACCAAGCCGTTGATCTGAAGCCATCGGTTGGGATATGAGTAGCCCGTGGCAGCAGTGTTGCGGGAACAAAGATCAGTGCTTGGCGCTCATGGAGGTAATCATGGTTGATACCGATAAAACGGTAGAAGAATCCGAACAGAATGACCGCCGTTGGGAGCGGAAGCCCTGGATCGACCCTACGGTGATTGCGGTGGAAATCGTCGACAGCACCGGCAACAACGGCGGCACCGACGACGAGGGATTCGGCAGTTCGTAATTTCCACTTACGCGGTCGGGCCAAGTCCGGCCCGAAGCAAGAAGTCGATATTGGCGATGCCGGTCAAGAAGCGCTGGCGTAGCGGGTCGCGAATTTCCGGCAGATGAGCCCTGCTGAAATCCAACTCGGCCTTTGCGCTAAGCCGTAAGCCTGGCATATCGAACATTTCTTCGATCACCTTGTTGCCCTGGGCGCGTTCAAGTACCGCGTTGACCGCCTGGCGTCCCCTGTGCAGCCGATACATCCAGTCCGCACTTTGCTGCCCTTTTTGGGACAGAGGCATCATCACCTGGGGCGAAACTCGGCCGGCCAGGGCTTGCCGATAGACCCAGCGGGCTTGGCCGTTCTGAATGAACATCTGGGGCGGCAGCGAGAGAACCAGTTCGATCAGGCGCATATCCCGGCTGGCATCCCGTTCATCCGTGCCATAGGCCGCCAGCATAAAGGCATTATGGGCGCCGATATCCGCTTGGCAGAGGCCTAGCCGGATGCGGCTGTGGCGGGTCGCGTATCTCTGGCCGGTAAGGTCGCTCATATGCTCCCATCGGCCTTCGGTTTCCTCGGCGAGAATGGCGGCCATGGCCCGTTCCGAGAGGGGCGAATAGCGCCCGCGACTGGTCGATGTGCGACCGGTCATCCGGCGGATCTGGTTCAGAACCGGCGGGGGCACATAGGGGCCGAACGTGCTTTGCAGCAATCGCAGGACAGAGGCTTCGTTCCGGCTGAGCAGGCGCAATTCCTGCACCAGACGCCGCCACTGGCCGGCTGCCACCATTTCCGGAAGCACTTCTCGGCCATTATAACTGATGGTCAGGTTTCCGAAGATCGCGTTCAAAAGCACCCGTTCGCCGCGCGCTTGCATGGTTTGGGCGATCTCGGTGCGCCAGACCCGATTGCAGAGATTGCGCAAGGGCTGGCGCCAAAATTGGAATGCGACCTCAAAATCCTCCCCCAGGGCGCGTCCATCGCGGCCGACCAGGATATGGTCGACGTTGGGATACATGGCTGCCGTTGCCGATGCGATCACGCTTTCGTCGATGATCTGGCCGGGCAGTGCCTGCAAGGGCACATCCGCCATGGGTACGGCCGTATAGGCGGTCAGGCGCTGCCCTCGCTCGGCCAGCATCCGCGCCGCGGTGGCAGCCACGGCCGAACTGTCGTAGCCGGAACTGAGATGGCAGCCGATCGGACCGATCGCCCGCAGGCGGTCATGGACCGCGCGGTCCAGGGTGTCGCGGAACGCCTCGATATGCTCGGCGTCCGAGCCGCGCCTCTGTGGTCTCTGCTGGGAAAGATCCCAATAGCGTTCGATACGGACTGTGCCAGCGGCGTCGATTTCGACATGGCTGCCCGGCATGACCCGTTTAATCCCTGCGAAATAGCTGCGGTCGCGGTAATCGGCGAAGAAGGCGGCATGAGCACGCACGGCCCCCAGATCCGGGGCCATTTGCACGTCCGGCAGGGCATGAAGGCCGTGATACATGCTGGCGAAGGCGATGCGGTTTGGGCTCTGGTGATAGAATAGGGGGCGTTCGCCGGTCTGGTCTCGGACAAGGTGCAGTCTGTGTTCCGCCTGGTCCCAGAGTGCAAAGGCGAAATTGCCGATCAGGCGGGACGGGCAATGCTGCTGCCAGCGTTCCCACGCCGCCAGCAGCATGTCGGCGTCGGCCATGGCGCCGGCCTGACGGGCGTCGATACCCAAGGCGTGCACTAGTTCGGGACGGTTGTCGAGGCGCAGGTCGGCTACCAGAACATAGCGTCCGCCGCCGCCGACCAGGGGCTGTCGGTCATGAACGTCCTCGGGCAGAAGCAGCGTGAGGCGGCTGCCCAAAGCGACGGTGCCGCCCGCCCAGACGCCCTGCCGGTCGGGACCGAAAGGCTTCAGCGCGTCTTGCATGGAGTCCAGAAGGTCGGCGGCGCCGGGGCGTTCGTCCAGATGCCATAATCCTGAAATCGCGCTCATCGTCTTTTTCCGGTCATGCCGTGCGGGCCAAGGACTCGATCACGTCGCACACCTCGTTCCGCCGCGCGGCATCTTCCGGCCGCATCAGCAGACGCACCGGTACCCGCTGCGCTAGGGCCGAGGCCCAATGAAAGGCGGCGCGTCCCTGGTCGAGGACGCGGGCTATTCCCAGGCCCGCGACCTGCCGGTGCAAGAGGGCGATCGCCTCGGTAACTGAGGGTGCCGGGGCCAGCATCGGCAGGGATAGGGACGGGTCGGGCAGTAATACGACGACTGCGGCAAGCGGCATTGCCTCGGGCTGAAAGGCGTCGTTCAGTGGAATCAGGAACTTATCGACACCTCTCTTGACGCGGCGAGCCGCATCGACGCGCTCGCCGAATGCTGTCGCGGAGTGGCCCCACAGCTTCATGGTGGGATAGCCCGGATAGACCAGGCGGCTGTCCGGCACGATGCGCGCCTGATCGTCGGTCAGCAGCCGATGGCCGCGTTCGATCAATGTCCGTGCGCTCGTCGATTTGCCCGCCCCGCCATTGCCGGCGATGGCGATGGCGGTCCCGCCGATGTCGACGACGCAGGCATGCAAGGGCGGCTGTTTCCGCTGATGGCACAGCATCATCAGGGCCGGCCCGAAAAGCCAGGTGTGCAACTCGGCATCGGTCACGCCCGGATCGACATCCACCGTCAAACGCCGCCCGTCCTCGATGCGGATCCGGATGCCTTCGGGACGAAAAAGCAGGATAAGGCCGCTTTCATAGATCGAGGTGAAGCGGGACGAGAAGATCGGCTTGTCGGTGGGTTTTTCCACCTGATCGAAAACGAGTTCGACTTCCGCCGGTTTATCGGAACCGAGTCCGGGGGAAGCCGGAAGCGGCCTCAGGAAAGCCAGGGGGCGCGAGGCCCTCAGCCGCCAGCCGAATAGTCGGTAATCCTGGGCTGGCTGCGGGTCATCCATTGTCAACGGTATCCGACCTTTCCCTCTGTCTCGCGACCCACCCGCAGCCAAAGCCGCTCTGCGTTCCGCTGTACGCCACGTGGATCAATTCGTAGGTGTCGAATTGGGACACGTCAATAGACGGCGCGCCGTCGTGAGAACCGCCAATGCCGGAAACATCACCGCTGATGCCCAAGGTCCAGTCAGATATTAGCGTCATTCGCCGGCGGCCCACAAGCTGGGGCGGGAGGGCCGGCTGACGCTCTCAAAGGGCGCCATTCACGCCTTCACCGGGCTTGGCGGCGCAGATCCATCCGGGGGAGACACGGACCCCGCCAGGTGCACCACCGCCTTGCAGTGGAAGCCCCGCCCCCTCACCGATCGTCTGCTTACGCTCTACGCGCGCCTGGCGCAGGGGGCACGCCCTACCTTTGCACAATCGGGGGCGCTCGGGCTACACTCTCCGCTTTGAGGAGATGTGAGGCTCCACCGACCATGGCATCATCGACGGAATGGGTCGCGCCGAAGGAATTCGGGTTGATTAATTGGGCCGTCCGCCGCGCCTTGCAGCCGGAGGCGCGCGTGCGCGCGCCGGACCTTGCCGAGCTTGATTGGGACCTATTCGTCTGGGCGGCGCGGCAGCACCGGTCCCTCCGCCTGGTTCTCGCCGGTCTGACCAAGGGCGACGGACCCGCCATGCCCCCTGCCGCGCTGGACAGGCTGCGGTCGGTCGCGGCAGCGGACGTCCGCGCCAATCTGGCCCGTGCCGCCGAGACCCTGCGGCTGTGTCGGGTGTTGGCGGATAGCGGTGTTCCGGTCATCGTGCTGAAGGGCGTCGTGCTGTCCCAGCAATTACACGGCGACCCCACATGGCGGGGAGCGGGTGACATCGACCTGCTGGTTCATCCCGAGCGTTTTCGCGAGGCGGAGGAGCAACTGTCCAAAGCCGGCTACCGGCGCGACGATGCGGTGGTGCCTGCCGCCGGCCAATGGATGATCCGCGACGTGACCTTTCGCCACCCCGCAGGCTTCCTGGTGGAACTGCATCAACGCCTGACCGCCAACGGCGAACGCTTGGCCACCGATTTTGACGCGCTGTGGCACGACCGCGAGATGGTGCGCTTGGCCGGCGGCGCCGTGGCCGCTCTACCGTCCCGCATCTTGCCGCTTTATCTCTGCGTCCATGGGCACCAGCACTGCTGGGAGCGGTTGTGCTGGGTTGCGGATCTCGCCGCCTTGTGCAGGACCGGCCCAGATGCCACCGCCATCCTGGCCGACGCCCGAGAGGCCGGGCTGGGGAGTGCCATGGAGTTGGGCATGCACCTTGCGCATGATTGGCTGGGCGCGCCGCTTCCTGCCGCGCATGGCCTTTCGCCGTCACATGCCGAACGTTTCAAGCGCAGCTTTTTCGGTGGATCGGAGTGGGTTGTCCCGCCGGCACGGGGAAGCTGGGCCTGGTTCGGGCGGGAACTGCGCCGACGCCGCCATCTTTACGCCCTGAAGTCCGGTTGGCGCTACCGCTGGCACGAATTGCGTGCAGACCTTTACAATCCGATTGACGGCGCCTGCTTCCCCCTTGGCGGTCGCCTGCTGTGGCTCTATCCCCTGTTCCGGCCGGTGGGCTGGGTGCTGCGGAACCTCTGCCGCCGGGCGCGCCGGACAGCCACCGTTGGCTTGGACGACAATAGCGCCCGGTGAAGGCCGATAACGAGAGATGGCCCCGTCCGTTTGGACAGTTTTGCGGCTGAGTTAAGCTATTCCCCGGTTCACGCTCATGCCGCCAGTGCGCTGGTGGTCACCATGTCCGGGGCATGCCCCGGACATGGTGACGGCGCGGTTTGATGATACGCCTCGTCGGGCGTCTGTCCACCCAGGGCCGAGTGGGGCCGGTGGACATTGTAATAGGCGATCCACCGGGCCAGCCCGGCCCGCAACTCGGAGCCGGTCTCGAAGGCGTGCAGATAGACGCACTCGTACTTCATGGATCGCCACAGGCGTTCGATGAAGACGTTGTCCATCCAGCGGCCACGCCCATCCATGCTGATGCGCACGCCGGCATCCTTGAGCACCTGGGTGAAACGGGGGCTGGTGAACTGGCTGCCCTGATCGGTGTTGAAGATCTCCGGCGCGCCGAAGCGGGCCAGGGCGTCTTGCAGCGCCTCGATGCAGAAATCGGCCTCCATGGTGTTGGACAGCTTCCAGGCCAGCACCTTGCGGGTGGCCCAGTCCATGATCGCCACAAGATAGAGGAAGCCCCGCCGCATCGGGATGTAGGTGATGTCCGCGCACCAGACCTGATTGGGCCGCTCGATGGCCAGCCCCCTCAGCAGATACCGGTACGTCGGGTGCTGCGGATGGGGCATGCTGGTGCGTGGCTTCTGGTAGATGGGCGACAATCCCATCTTGGCCATCAGCCTCGCCGTCCGCTTGCGCCCCACCGTATAGCCCTGGCGCCGGAGATGGCGAGCCATCTGCCGAGCGCCGTAGAACGGGCATTACAGTAACGCCTCGTCGATCAGGCGCATGAGCGCCAGATTGAGCGGGCTTTCCCCGGTCAAGCTGTAATAGAACGCCGACCGGCTGATCGACACCAGCGCGCATGCTGCACCACCGACAGCCTCGGGTGCTGCGGTTCAATCATCTGCCGCCTCCGCTCGACACTCATCGACCGAAGGCTTTGGACAAAAAATCCCGCTCCACGACCAATTGGCCGATCTTTGCATGCAACTTGGCGACATCGGCCTCGCTGACCGCCTTCGTCGCCTCCGACTTGCCGGAGAACGTTGCCGCCATCCCCTCGACGGCTTGACGCTTCCATGTCGCAATCATTGTCTGGTGAACGCCATGCTTGGCTGCCAGTTCTGCCAAGGTCTGCTTGCCCTTGATCGCTTCCAGCGCCACCTTCGCCTTGAAATCCGCGCTGTAGCGCTTCCTCGTCACTTTACCCATCAGTCCCTGTCCTTCTCAGGCTGGGGAATAGCTTAATATCCTGTCCGATTTTCCGGGGCCACCTCTCTTCAGGCTGTCTCTCGCCTTGTACATCGTCGGCTTGCTGATTCCGCTTTCCTTCATCAGGATTCGGTTGCTTACGGACGATAGGCCGCTATGCACGTCGGCATGGCGTTTGATGACTAGATAGACTGCGGCAGATGACGGGTGCATGGCGGCCTGATCGCCGCTGTCGACCATCTGGTAGAGGACAGGCATCCAGCCAGTTTGTGGGGGAAGTGCGAGGGCGTCATGCATGGCATTCACCCCGCCTTCCTGGGCCGCCCAAGCCGCTTCTTCGGCTCCAGCTTGACGGCCCCAGCTTCGAGAAATGCTTCCAGGTCTTGGCGGCGATATCGGATCAGGCGAGCACGGCCTTCGCCGCCGCGCTCAATCCAGCGGGGGCCGATCAGATGCCCGGCCGCGCGGCTCTTTGTCCGCCAGACACGAAGGGTATCCGGAGCGACGGCGAGGAACTCGGCTGCCTGGGCTTCAGTGAGGTAGGGGATGAACTCTGCACTGTCGAACATACGCATGAACTCCATGCGCCCCTCGCGGAACGCGGTTGGAGTCCATTCCCTGCATTGCCCAGCGCAGGCGCCGGGTAAGCCACACTGACCGACGCCTGTCGATCAACCGTGCAGGGCAGGCACAACAGTGCCTGGACTTATGCAGCACCGCCGGCAGAAAGCGGTGCCGTGGGCCACAACTGCCACGAGAATCCTATGCCACAGCCGATCAGGGTGCGCAAGAGTGCGTATCCCGATGGATATGCGCGGCATGGAGCTTGGCATTCCCTTGGCATTCGCGAATGCCACGAAGCGGTTCTCCCGAGTGCGTTTGGGTGCGCCTCGGTGCGGAAAAACCGTTTATTTTCTGGATTTTAGATGGTGCCGGCGGAGGGACTCGAACCCCCGACCTTGGCTTTACGAAAGCAGAAGTGCTGTAATTCCCCGTGGTTCCTTTACATTACCGGACGTTTCCAGTGCATTGATATCTGCGGATTTTATCGTTACTCTTGAGCTAGGGTCATTTCCCAAAAGCGCCCCATGTTGGTTCCCCGTGGTTCCCTGGCGGTTCCCCAGCTCGAGAGGTTCCAAAGTGCCGAAGCTCACCAAGCGTCTGGTCGACGCCGCTGCCGCCCCCGAGGGTGGAGAGTTTTTCCTGTGGGACTCTGAGGTGAAGGGCTTCGGGCTGCGGGTGAAGCCCAGCGGGGCCAAGTCGTTCGTCCTGAAGTACCGGGTTGGCCCCCAAACCAAGCGATACACCATCAGCAAGGTGGGCAACCCCTACACCGTCGAGGAAGCCAGGAAGGTTGCCACCGATCTGCTTTATCAGGTTCGGCAGGGCGGTGATCCGGCGGCCGAGAAGAAGGAGCGGCTGAAGGCCGAAACGGTGGCCGACTTGGCCGAGCTGTATCTGGGCGCCGAGGGCAAGGCCGCCAAGCCGACCAAGAAGCAATCCAGTTGGGACCGGGACGGCATCGCCATCCGGCGCCATGTCCTGCCGCTGCTGGGCCGCAAGATCGCCCGCAACCTCGTGCCAGCCGATATAGAGCGGTTCCAGGCCGACGTGGCCGCCGGCAAGACGGCAATGGACGAGAAGGTTGGCTTCCGGCGCCGGGTGATCGTGACCGGCGGCAAGGGCACCGCCGCCCGCGCAACCTCCGCCCTCAAGGCGATGCTTGAATTTGCCGTCTCGCGCAAGCTGATTGCCGACAACCCGGCGCGTGGGGTGGACCTGTTCAAGCCCGAGACCAAGGAGCGCACCCTGACGCAAACCGAGGTGGGCGCCCTGGCGCGCGGCATCGCCATCCTGGAAGAGTTGGGCATGCTCTCGGGCAACATGGCCGCCGCCATCAAGCTGTTGCTGCTGACTGGCGCCCGCAAGAACGAGGTCGCCACCCTGCGCTGGGATTACGTGGACTTGGAGCGGGGCCTGTTGCTGCTGCCGGACAGCAAGACCGGCGCCAAGGTCATCCCCTTGCCGGCCGCCGCCGCCCGTATCATCGCCGACCTGCCGCGTCGCTCTGAATGGGTGCTGCCCAGCTCGCGCAGTGAAGGGCCGATCATCGGCCTACAGAAGTCCTGGGAAATGGTTCGGGTGTGGTGCGGCGTAGAGGACGCCCGCATCCATGACCTACGCCACAGCTTCGCCACCTATGCCGTCTCGGACGGCGCCAGCCTGTACCTTGTGGGCAAGGCCCTCGGCCACAAGCAAAGCCGCACAACCGAACGCTATGCCCACGTCGCCGACGATCCGGTAAAGGCCGTGGCCGACCGCACGGCCGGGCGCTTGGCGGCGCTGATGGAGAGCAAGGGCGGCGGCGAGGTGGTGGAACTTCCCAAGCGGAAAGCTTAAGGCGGCTTAACGATTAGAAAGTGGACGGTATCGATGCCTCTGGCAAAACGACAAGAACCTATCCCTCACAGGTGCACTCTTGGGGAGGCGTATTTATGGATTGCGAAAGATATTCCTCCGGGGCACCTGGATATTGGAAGGGGGGCGCTTGAACGTCTGGAATCTCGCGCGGCGGTTCTCGCCCTTCACCCCGATGTTCGTGACAATTTGGCATTTGCCCAGCTCTTGAACGCTCTACGCGATGGCCTCTTATCGGCGCAGGGGTATCCAATGGTCGAGCCTCCGGATGGATTCGAAGGAGCGAAGTGGGGGGATAATGCCGTGGACATTCCACTAACTGCCCTGGAGGTTTGCTCTATCCATGATTTGAGAAGTGGAAATGTCGTAATTGGAGATGCTTGTAATAGGAGTGCTCCATATCTCGCAGTTTCTAGGCATCAATATGATGGTGTTACGGTTGGTACGGGGGAGCTATTCGGAAATTTTCCATCCATTACTGGTTGGGAAATGGCGCTTCTTCGGTCACTTCCTCGGGGTGAAGTGGCAAGGATTGAAGATGGTAGAGGGTACACCACATCGTTACTCACCGCGTTAGATGCCATTCGCGCCAAGATGGCGGCGGATGAAGAACCCATGAGGTGGACAAGGGATTCAATTGAGGAGGAATGCATAAATCTCCTCCCTCCTGGATGGTCTGGTCGAGACGTTTCCGCGATCGCGACTGTGCTTCTCCCCGATCCTAAGCGGTGGAAGGGCAAGAAATAGGTGCCACCTGACAGGGTGTCACGTCTCCCTATTTCAGGGTAGTTCGCTCATCGTTCCCTCGCGTTTCGTCATAGACCGTGAGGGATATCATGGAAGAAACCGCCTTTCTCGATCGCAATGGTGCGGCTGATTACGCCAAGACCAAGGGGGTGCCGCTGTCGCCCAACACCCTGCGCAAGTTGGCGTGTGTCGGTGGTGGACCGAAGTTTCGCAAGTTTGGGCGCCGCGTCCTCTACAGCCCTGCCGACCTGGACGCCTGGATCTCCAGCCGTCTGAGCGGCCCCGTTTCCAGCACCAGTGACAGCGGCATCGCGGCCTGAATATTCGACAAACGGATATTCACCATGGCCGCGACCACCGCCGTTGCGCTTTGCCTGGCGAAGCTGCTGCACCTGAATCCGTTCAGGGTTATCCCCCTACCCTTGGCGTGGGATGGTCGGCCATGATCACTGCCCGTCCAATCCCACCTGCCGACCCGCTGAAAGCCCGCGGCGCCGTCTTGCCGGCACCTTGCCCAACCGCGTCGGCTGAACAGGCTTGGTCCGCGTATCAGGCCAGCGTCTGCGCCTACCTCGCTGCTGTCGAGGCGGGCCGAGACATCCAGCACCTGAGAGCGCGACGGCATTCGGCATTCATAGCCTTCCGGCGTGCGTTCCAGCGCGAGAGCCGTTGACCATGGGACCGCTATTCTCGGAATTCGCCAGGGCACAATCCCCCATTCTCGGCGATCCGCGCGTCACGGTATGGCTGGCGAGAACCCTGCGCATTCCTGCTTCGGCCTTCGTCGCACCGCCCAACGTCGGCGTAGCCCGTGTAGCACCAGCGGATGATGGTACTTATCAGCCGGTCGAGGATGGCAAGGTCAAAGCCATTATCCTGCCGGCGCAATGCCCCGTCAGCTATTCCGATTTCGACGCCTATCTGGCCGAACTCGCCGACCTGGGCGGGGACTTGGTCGCCTTCGACGCCACCAATCCCCTGCGGTGGTGGACGCGCTGGGGGCTGGCTGATGCCCTCAACCCGGAAGCCATCGTCGAAGCGGGCACGCTCCAACGTCCATTGACCCTTTTCAGCGATCCCCTCTGCTGGATGCGGGCCGCCGGTGCATCAGGGTGCCTCAATTGGCGCGCTGGAGCTGTTGTCCTGGATTGGCGTTTCGCAGACCGCCTCCTGGGCAATGTCCCGGCCATTGTGTGCGATGCCCTCCCTCTGGCCGAAAAGGTGGAAAACGCCCTCAGCAAACTTCGGCGGCGCCCCAAGGTGCTGGTGCGACGGGAGGCGGCCTGATGGATGTCGAAGGCGCGATTCCCCTGGACGAAGCACGCTGGCTGGAACAACAGCGGCGCCTGAAAGAGCGCCTGTCGCCGGCCAACATGCGTCTGCACCATGGACTGGTCGGTGCCATCTCGTTTGAAGGCCGGGAGATCCCGGAACGCCGATGGATAGTGGACGGCATCATTCCTTGCCGTGCCACGACCCTGTTCTCGGGACACGGCGCCAGTGGCAAGAGTGTTCTGGGGCTGCAATTGGCAGTGGCAACAGTTACCGGCCGTGACTGGCTCGGCTATGCCGTGCAGCCGTGTCCCGTCGCGGTGTTGTCCTGCGAGGACGACGAAGACGAGATGCAGCGCCGTTTGTCGGGGATCCTTGAAGCCGAGGGCCTGCGCTTCCGTGACTTGAACGGCCTTCACCTGTTCGACCGCTCCAACCGGGACAACGCGATCCTGCATCGCGAGGGTGCCTACAGGCCCTGGGAAGTTACGCCTTGGTGGTCGACCTTCTGCGAATGGGCAGAGAAGGAAGAAATCGGGCTGATCATCTGCGACAGCCTCTACGACTTCTTCCCGGCCTCCGCGAACCAGCTCAATAACGGTGACGTGCACGCCTTCATGTCCGCCTTGAACGGTTTGGCCCGTGACCGGGATGGAGCTGTGCTGGTTCTGGCCCACCCCTCGCAATCTGGCATCCGCGACCGCACCGGTGAGGCCGGCAGTGTCGCATTCCACAACAAGGCCAGGTCCCGTCTCTTCATCGAAAGGGAAAAGTCCAAGGTAGACGGCGAGGACGAAGATACCGGCATTCGGGTTATCACCCGCAAGAAGTCCAATTACGGCGTGGATACGCCCGACGTGGCCAGGGTCGAATGGCTGGCAGGCCGCTTCGTGCGAGTCGATGCTCCCCCGGCTTCGGCGCCATCAGGTTTCTTTGCCGGGCAGGCCAAACGCGAAGCCAAGGTCGTGTTCCTCGCCTGCCTCAACGCCATCACCAAGCAGGGCAGAACGGTGAGCGCATGCAAGGGAAGCAATTACGCTCCCAAGATTTTCGCCCGCCTGCCCGGTGGACGCGGCACCAAGGTCGCCGAATTTGAGCGGGCCATGGAGGACTTGTTCAGCGATGGGGTCATCGAGGTTGGCGCCGTTGGCCGCCATGCCAACCGCAGCAAAAAGGAAGGCATCCGCCTGACCCAGCCGAAGACGGATGGTGCCGCCGATCCAACCCAGGACGCCCTGCTGTGACGCGCACACACACATCCCCGGAGCTTTGCACAACAACTGTCTGCAAGCCCTTGAGCCGAAAGCCAAATTCTGCCCGCACACACATTCCCCTCTCTATAGAGAGAGGGGGGCTGCTATCGCGCCCCCCTCCCATCCCATCCCATTGATTCCGCTGCCCACCGCAATGCCGACACCCAGCCGCCCCAGGAGAGAGTGGCATGACCGACGATGACCGCCCCAAGGACGGCACCGCGCCGCCCGTGCGAAACGACCCCATGGAGGCCGATGCCAGACGGCGAATGGGACCGCCCGAGCATTCGATAAACGAATGTCGGGATACGTCCACCAAAGCTCCCCTCGACCAGTTTGCCGATCTGGTCTTCTCAGCTGAAAACGCCCTGCTGCAGATGAAGTTCGGCTGGGAGCATCCGGCGGACATCCATGCCTGCCTGAAGGAATTGCAAGGCAAGGCCCTGCACGACATCCCCCAGTTCTTCCCCAACCCCGCTCGCCTGCCGCTGGCTGCTGAAGTGGCCGAAGCCGCCGCAGCGTGGCTGACCTATTGGGGACACAACACCATCAACCTGGAGGCGGCACGCGCCCTGAAGGAAGAGGACGACCATGCCTAAAATAGAAGGATATGACCGACAGGTTGGCCTGGGCGCCGGCCCGACTGCTGCCCGCATTGATCCCGGCATGTTTGCCGGAAATTCCGCAGCGATGGCCCACCTGAGCGAGGCCATTGGCTCGTTCGCCGCTGGCCAGGAGCGCGTGCGACAGCGAAACGCCCACCTCTGGGCGGCAAAGAGCCTGGCGCAGACCCAGTTCGAATGGACCCAACATCTGGATAAGCGACAGGATGAATCTCCCGAGGGCGCGCCCGACTTCACCAAGGGGGTCATGAAGGATTTCGACGAATACGCCAACAACCTTCTGAACAGCGCCCCCGATCAGGAAACCCGTGATGCCCTGGAAGCGCGGCTGACGGATTACAAGGGGCATCTATTCTCCCGCGCGGCCTCTTTCGAGCACTCGGCGGCTGCCGAAAAACAGCGCCGGGATTTGCATGACATGGTGGACATGTCCGCGAACACCGTGCGCTCGGACGACCGCCTGTTCCAGTCGGCCTACGACAATGTCGTCTCGGCAATCGACCGCTACGAAGGAGCGGACGACGCCTTGAAGCGTGAGGCCCACGCCTATGCTGGCCGGCGCCTGGCGGTGGCTGCGGTCGAGGGTCGGATCAAGCTCGATCCTGAGGCGGCCCGCCGCGACCTGAACGGCGGCTCCCTGGACCACCTACTGCGCCCGGAAGACAAGGACCACCTGCTGCGCGGGGTGGACACAGAGGTCCGGGCGCGGGAGGCGGAAGCCGACCGTCGTGCCCGTGAAGCCGAAAAGGCGCAAGAGGAACAGCGGCAGCGCTGGCTCTCTGATCTGACGCTGAAGGTAAAGCGCGGGGGCGCCTCAGTTGCCGACATCGAGACGGCGTACAATGGCGGCAAGGGCTGGCTGAAGCCGCACGAGCGAACCACCCTTGAGCTCTTCCAGGATGAACGCGACCGCCGCGATACTGCGGCGCTGGACACCATGCGGCGCGTCTCGGCGGCGCTGGGCGGCAATGGTCCCGCCCTTGACCACCGCTCCAAGGACGACCGCGACGCCCTCGCCCTCCATTTCGCCAGCGTGGCAGCGGGGTGGCAGGGGCGCCCATCCGCCGAGGTCAATGACCGCATCGTGTCCTATTCGCAGGCAGCCGGCATGGTCCCGGACCCGGTGAAGGCGCAGCTCCGCGGTTCCCTGCGCGCCGGCTCCCCCGAACAGCGGATCGCCGCGGCCAACCTCCTCGAAGGGCTGCGCAAGGCCAATCCCGACCTCCTGAACGACTTCGCCAGGGAAGACATCGCTGTCGCCAACTTGATCGGCACCTATTCCTCCTACGGCGTGCCACCGGCAGAGGCAGCGCGCCTGGCCGACGAAGGGCGCCGGGTGGACGATTCCGAGCGGCGCGTCCGGGAGGACGGCTATCGGAAAGGGGCGCAGGACACGCCATCGGCCTCCGCGAATTACCTGCGCGACCAGTTGCAGGGCGGCGCCTTTGCCCGCTGGCTGGTGCCCGGCGTGACCAATGCCACCCCTCCCGCCGAAATGGTCCACGACTTCGACCGCCTGGCCGAGGCCGAATACGTCCGCCTGGGCAACATGGATGCCGCCCGCAAGACCGCGCTGGACGGCGTTCGGCGCGTCTGGGGCGTGACCCAGGTCGGCGGCATGGCGCCCGACGGCTCGGAAGGGCCGCGCTTCATGCGCTATGCGCCGGAGATGTTCTATGGCCGGCCCGGCTGGGATGCCGAGCGCAATGGCGAGTGGATTCGCCAGCAGTTGATGGACGATCTGCGGAAGTCCGGCGGGATGTTCGACGACGGCGCCGGCAAGCTGGAGCGCCGCTTCATGCTGGCCGCCGATCCCGGCCGCTCCGACCCCGCCACCGGCGGCCCACTCTACACGGTGCTCCTGAAGGGCCGGGACGGCACCATCAACGCCGTGCGGGGATCTGACGGAAAGCCTTTGGCCTGGCGGCCCGACTGGACCACCAGCGCCGCCGCCTCACGCGAGGCCGATGCCGTGGCTGCCGCCAAGGCCGAACACGCCGCCCGCAAGGTTCCCGCCCTTCTTCAGCCTGGGGAGACTCCGTGATGCCCTTCCTGTCCGAACAACTGACCTCCCCTGGCGGGCTGGCTCCGCAAGCGCCAATCGGCCCGGATGTAGCGCCACCGGATTTCTTCGCCGAGACGCTGCCGGCGGCGTTCCGCCAGAACAACCCGGTGGTATCGGCGGCGGAATGGGCAGCCAGCCGGTTCCAGCCCCGCACCCCCTATGACGAGGCCCCGTCGCCGGCCTTCGACCCCTTCCGGGACATCGCCGGGTACGAGGAACACGCCGACAGCTTCGTCGGTGCGGAGAATGCCACCGATGTTGGCCGCATCAAGCGGCGTATCGACCGGGAGCGGGCGGATCGCGCCACGCTGGGCGCCGCCGGTTGGGAAGGTGCGGCGGCATCCCTGGCTGCCGGCCTCGTCGATCCCATCAACCTGATCCCCGTGGGTGGCGCCGTGCACGTTGCCGGCCGCCTGGGCTGGACCTCGGTCCGCGGCGCTGCCGTCGCTGGGACCGCTGGCCTGCTGTCGTCCACCGCCTCGGAATCGCTGCTGCACGCCACCCAGGAAACCCGGGACTGGAGTGAAAGCGTCCGTGGCATCGGATGGGCGACTGCCATCAGCGGCATCCTGGGCGGCGCCGCCCCGCTGGTGCGCGCCGGCATGCTTCACGGAAAGGAAGCGGTGGCCATCGGTCGGGACCGCCGGGCCATCGGCAGCCTTTACGAATCCGCCCTCGCCGACCCGGAAGGTAAGGCGTTCGGCTCGACTGCCGATCGCCACGTCATGGAACTGGACCAGATCCACCACGGCCTGGAACGGATCGCTGTGGATCGCGGCGAGGGCCTGTTCCGGCGCGATGGGGCGCTGAAGATCAAGACCAACTTCGGCCTGGTCAAGGTCATCTGGAAGCATGGCGTCGAAAGCCCCGAGGCCGGCAATCCCGCCCTCTCCCACATGGTCGTCACCAAGGACGACGTGCTCGACGTGGCTCGCGTCGTCCGCCAATTCGAACCGGAGGTGTCGAGCGAACCGGAAAAGGGCATGCTGCGGTGGCAGTGGGCGGTCGAGCGCAAAGGCGTGGATGGCACGCCGCGCCAGGTCATCTATTCCGTCCGCCGCTTCACCCATGCCGATGATGCCGACCATGTGGTGACGGTATACGTCCCCAAGCCGGGGGAAGAGGCGGCGTTGTCGCGGAAGCGGGGAAAAGCGGGCGCCGGCGCCGGTTCCCTGTCGGAGAGTTTGCGTCCCGTCAAGGATACCGCCAGGGAGCCTTCGTCTCAGCGTCCCCAGGGCCGGCCGCAGGCGGCGCCCGACATCAATATAGCGCCGGAGCGGCCGGATGTCACCGTGGGCGCGGGGCATGCCGGGGACGGGATCGACCGGCTGGCCTCTGCGCTGGAGCGCGACATGCGCGTTCCGCCGGCCGATGAGCCGCCGGTCACCGAGTTCATCGACGTGTCCGCCCCCTCGGGTGGGACAGGAACGGGCGGCATTGTCGGCGGG
>DATGXU010000169.1:0-1884 GCA_035298685.1 Magnetospirillum sp.
GCCTTCAATGCCTGCATCCATGGCCGCTCCGGGCTCAGGCCACCACCAGGCCAGCCGGCCGCATGCCGGCCTGCTGTGCACGCGCCTCGCTGGCCTGCAGGGCCACCTCGCCGGGGCGCAGGCCCTTGAGCTTGTGGTCGGACCAGATCTGGCGCCAGCGGCGCGCGCCGCCCAGGCCGTTGTAGAGGCCCAGGGCATGGCGCATGGCCTGCGGCCACGGGCGCCCCGCCTCGACCACGCGCTCCAGGTACTGCACCCAGGCCTGCTCGACCTGCTCGCGGCTCTGGGCCGGGCCCGGGACCCCGAAGAAGCGCTGGTCCCAGCCGGCCATCTGCCAGGGCTCGTGATAGGCCTGGCGGCCCACCATCACGCCGTCGACGTGCCGCAGCTGCTCGGCGATCTCGTCGTCGGTCTTGAGCCCGCCGTTGATCACGATGGTCAGATGCGGGAACTCGCGCTTGAGCTGGTGCACCAGGCCATAGCGCAGGGGCGGCACCTCGCGGTTCTCCTTGGGCGACAGGCCCTTGAGCCAGGCATTGCGGGCGTGGACGATGAAGACCTCGCAACCCGCCTCGGCGATGCGGCCGACGAAGTCGCGCACGAAGTCGTAGCTCTCGATCTTGTCGATGCCGATGCGTTGCTTCACCGTCACCGGAATGCTCACGACATCGCGCATGGCCTTGACACCGTCGGCCACCAGTTCAGGTTCGGCCATCAGGCAGGCACCGAAGGCGCCACGCTGCACGCGCTCGCTGGGGCAGCCGCAGTTGAGGTTGACCTCGTCATAGCCCCAGCGCTCGGCCAGCTTCGCGCATGCGGCCAGGTCTGCGGGCTCGCTGCCGCCCAGCTGCAGGGCAACGGGATGCTCTTCCTCGTTGAAGTCCAGGTGGCGCGGCTGGTCGCCATGCAGCAGCGCGCCAGTGGTGACCATCTCGGTGTAGAGCAGGGTCCGGCGGGTGAGCAGGCGATGGAAGAAGCGGCAGTGGCGGTCCGTCCAGTCCAGCATGGGCGCAATACTCAAACGCCATGGTGAGACTTCGCGTTCAAGTTGTTGATTGTCTTGGGGCTTCATCATTCAGGGCTGGTCGGACCGTCCGCGGACCGTCGGCGGACTTCGGCGGGGTCGCCATTTTCTCAGAGTCGATGGCGTACGACACCCGCAGTCAGATGAACTCCCGGACAACCGACCCGATGCAGGGGGCGAGGCCTGGGGCCCCGCCTGACATCTCGCGGGTGCGCATCGTCGTCGATGCGCACCCACGACGTGCCGGCATCGACGGATCGGAAGAAGCCGTCCACGCCGTTCACCTTGTGTGTCATCCGACGACTTGAACGGGCATGGCCGTCGCCGGAAGGAAGGATGGCCATGCCGAGGCTCGGGGCCTCACCTCAGGAATCGAACCGACCGCCCCGGCACGCATGGAACGCCGGCAATGAGGCAAGCCGGTGATGTCAGGAAAATTTAACGATATATCTCTGCAAAGGAGCTATTGGGGATTGTTCTGGTCTAACCAAATTCGCAAAATGGCACAGTGATGTCCCATCATTGGCCTGACCAGATATTGATTTGCGGCCAAGACATCAATCACATGAAAACGTTGCCACAACGAGTTTCCAGAAGCCTTCCGTCAAACCGTAGGTCAGGGTCGAGCACCGCCCGCACCCAGCCTCTTCCTTGAAGCACCCGACGGCGCGATGACATCCAACTCCTCAGATATACGGTTGTCCCCTTGAAATTCAGCAAACAGATCACCGTTCTTTCTCTCGTCGCGGCGACCCTGGTGACCGGCTGCGGCGGCGGCGGTGGCGGTGGTGGCGACACGCCTACGCCTACGCCTACGCCTACGCCTACGCCCACGCCCACGCCCACGCCCACGCCCACGC
>DATGXU010000170.1:0-4043 GCA_035298685.1 Magnetospirillum sp.
GCCTATCAGGCACTGCTGTCGGGGGCCGCCGGACAGGTGTTCGGCAACAATCCGGTGTGGCACTTCCACGGCTCGGGCGTCGAGGCGGCGGCGTTGACCTGGCGGCAGGCGTTGGACAGCTCCGGCGCCCACGGCATGACCCATCTGCGATCCCTGTTCGACCGCCTGCCGTGGTGGCGGCTGCAGCCGGATCGCAAGGGTGCGCTGGTGATACGCGGTGCCGGCGTCGGCCAGGATCGGGTGGCGGCGGCGCTGTCCCCCGACGGCGCACTGGCGGTGCTGTACGTGCCCATGCAGCGCCCGGTCACGCTGGACCTGTCGCAGCTTGCCGGTCCCCGGGTGATGTCCACCTGGTTCGATCCCTCGGGCGGGCGGTTCGCCCCGGTGGCGGGGGCACCCTATCGCACGGAACGCCCCATGCGCTTCCAGCCCAGCGGGTCCACCAGCGACGGCCATGGCGACTGGGTTCTGGTTCTCGTGTCACAGCCCTGATCCCCACAGCTCTCGCGCCCGGAGGCCGGAAATGCGGAACGCGCACGTGCTGCAGATAGCGTTGTTCGGGTTGTTCGGGTGCGGAAATACCGGCAATGACGGCTCGCTGGAAGCGGCGCTGGCGTTTCTGCGGGTGGCCTGCCCCGATGCCGTGGTCACCTGCATCTGCGCCAACCCGGAACGGATCGAGCGCACATTCGGCATCCGCGCGCTGGGCTTCGGCCTTGCCGGGCTGCGCCAGGGGCTGATGGACCGTCTGCTGCCCCGCAAGCTGGAAAACTGCCTGCGCATCTTCCGCCACCGGCGGGATTTCGACGTGCTGCTGTTTCCCGGCACCGGCATTCTCGACGATTTCGGCGCCGGCCCGTGGAGTATTCCACTGACCATCCTGGGCTGGTGCCTGGCGGCGCGGATCGGCGGCGCCCGCATCGCCTTCGTCAGCATCGGCGCCGGCCCCATCCACCATCCCGTCAGCCGGCGGCTGATGAAATGGGCGGCGCGGCTGGCGCAATACCGATCCTACCGCGACACCGTTTCGCGCCAGTACATGGACGGCATCGGCTTCGACGTGCGCGGCGACGAAATCTTTCCCGATCTGGCTTTCGGACTGCCGGTCCCCAACCGCCCGGCACGGCCGGCGGGGGCGCGGCTGGTGGTGGGCGTGGGCGTGATGTCCTATTACGGCTGGAGCCACGACCGGGTGCGCGGCCACGACATCTACACCGCCTATCTGGGCAAGCTGCGGTCGTTCGTTCAGTGGCTGCTGGACCAAGGCCATGGCGTGCGCCTGCTGATGGGCGACACCGAAGACCGCGCCGCCGTGGACGACCTGATGGGCATGCTGGCGCCGGGGGCGGTGGTGGCGGCGCCGGCGCTGTCGCTGCACGAGGTGATGGAGCACATCGCCGAGACCGACGTGGTCGTCGCCACCCGCTTCCACAACGTGGTGTGCGCGCTCAAGCTGGGCCGCCCGACCGTTTCCATCAGTTACGCATCCAAGAACGACGCCCTGCTGGCCGACATGGGCCTGGGCGAGTTCTGCCAGCAGATCGAAACCTTCGACGTCGGCCTGCTGATCGACCAGTTCACCCGGCTGGTGCGCGACCGCGCCAGCCACGAGCGTCAAATCCGCCAGGTGGTGCAGTCCTATGCCGAGCGTCTGCGCCGGCAGGAAATCACGCTCGCCACCGACGTCCTCAACCATTCGGGCGCGGCCGCCATTTCCGGCCCCCCGGAACACCTTCGCGAAACGGGAGTTCCGCTATGAAAGTCCTGCTGACCGGTCACAAGGGGTATATCGGCACCGTGATGACGGCTGCCCTGATCACGGCGGGCCATCAGGTCCACGGCTGCGACAGCGACCTGTACGAGCGCAGCACCTATGAACCGGGGGGCGCCATCCCCGCCATCCCCGGCCTGCGCAAGGATGTGCGCGACATCCAGCCCGCCGACCTTCAGGGTTTCGACGCCGTCATCCATTTGGCGGCCCTGTCCAACGACCCGCTGGGCGACCTGAACGAGGACGTCACCTACGCCATCAACCACCGCGCCAGCGTGCGGCTTGCCACCATGGCCAAGCAGGCGGGGGTGGGGCGCTTTCTGTTCGCGTCGTCGTGCAGCAATTACGGTCGCGCCGGCGAAGACATGATCGACGAAACCGGCGCGCTGAACCCGGTCACCGCCTATGGCAAGTCCAAGGTGTTCACCGAACGCGACGTGTCCCAGTTGGCCGGCGACGGCTTTTGCCCCATCTATTTTCGCTGCGCCACCGCCTATGGGCTGTCGCCGCGCCTGCGCTTCGACATCGTGCTGAACAATCTGGTCGCCTGGGCGGTGACCAAGGGGCTGATCTACCTGAAATCCGACGGCTCGCCGTGGCGCCCCATCGTCCATATCGAAGACATTTCCCGCGCCTTCATCGCCGGTCTGGCGGCGCCGGCCGAACTGGTGTGCAACCAGGTCTTCAACGTCGGCAGCACCCAGCACAATTACCGCATCCGCGACATCGCCCAGGTGGTGGCCGAGGTGGTTCCCGGCTGCCGGATCGAATTCGCCGCCGATGCCGCCCCCGACACCCGGTCCTATCGGGTGAATTTCGACAAGATCGCCCGCGTGCTGAACTTCAAGCCGCAATGGGACGTCCGCCGTGGCGCCGAGCAGCTTTATGCGGCCTATCGGTCGTCGGGACTGACGCTCGAGGAATTCGAGGGGCCGCGCTATCAGCGCATCGCCCACATCAAGAAGCTGATGGCCGACGGCGTGCTGGATCATGACCTGCGTCATGTGGTGGCCCCCGTCGTGGCGACGGCCGTGTCGTGACCTCGCTTGCCGGTCTTCCTCCCTGGTCCGGCGGTCCCGCAGTGGGCGAGGAAATCCACGCCCTGGCCGCCGAGATCTTTCCCATCTGCCGCAGCATCACCGGCAATGGCGTGCGCGAGACGCTGGCCGTCTTGCGCCGCCATGCGGACATCGCGGTGCACGAGGTTCCCAGCGGCACCCAGGTGTTCGACTGGACGGTGCCGCGCGAATGGAACATCCGCGACGCCTATGTGATGAACGCCCGTGGCGAGCGGGTGGTGGACTTTCGCCAGAACAATCTGCACGTGGTCAGCTACAGCGTTCCGGTGCACGACTGGATGCCGCTGGCGCAGTTGAAGCGGCACATCTTCACCCTGCCGGATCAGTCCGATCTGATTCCCTATCGCACGTCGTATTACGCGGAAAGCTGGGGCTTTTGCATGGCGCACAACGCCCTGCGCAAGCTGCCTGACGGCCTGTACGAGGTCCGCATCGACTCGAGTCTGGACCCGGGCGGCAGCCTGACCTATGGCGAGTTTTTCCATCAGGGCGAAACCGCGGACGAGGTGCTGCTGACCGCCCATATCTGCCATCCGTCGCTCGCCAACGACAATTGCTCGGGGCTGGCGCTGCTGACCCGGCTGGCGGCGGAACTGGCGTCGCGCCGCACCCGCCTTAGTTACCGCCTGCTGTTCGCGCCCGGCACCATCGGCGCCTTGGCCTGGCTGGCCCGCAACGAGGACCGGATCGGCCGCATCCGCCACGGTCTGGTGATCTCCGGCGTCGGCGATGCCGGCGGCCCCACCTACAAGAAAAGCCGGCGCGGCGACGCCCTGGTGGACCGCGCCATGGACCACGTGCTGCGCCACGCGGGCGGCGGTCGGGTGCTGGACTTCATCCCCTATGGCTACGACGAGCGCCAGTTCTGCTCGCCCGCCTTCGATCTGCCGGTGGGGCTGTTGCAGCGCAGCCAGTTCGGCACCTTTCCCCAATATCACACCTCGGCCGACAATCTGGATTTCATCCGCCCCGAGCATCTGGCCGCCTCGTACCGCATGGTTGTTGCCGCCATCGACATCCTGGAAAACGATGGGCGGCCGGTCAATCTGGCCCCCAAGGGCGAGCCCCAACTGGGAAAGCGCGGGCTTTACGCGCACTTGGGCGGCGACAAGGACGGCCCGGTCAAAAGCATGGCGTTCCTGTGGGTGCTGAACCAGGCCGACGGCCGCCATAGCTTGCTGGACATCGCCGAG
>DATGXU010000171.1:0-3074 GCA_035298685.1 Magnetospirillum sp.
TCATCGTTGCCGGCTTGGTCATGACCGCCTCGCGCCAGGCCGTCGACAACGCCGTCGTGCAGACCGAGGAACGCGCCATCGGCAATACCGTGGCGCTGATCGAAGCCAACATCCAGGGGCGCTACCGGACCTTGTTGGAGAACAAGGTGCAGACGGTCCTGACCAGCAAGCAGGCGCTGCGGGAATTCGATCAGGTGGTCACAGCGACCCTGGACCAGTTCGCCGCCGCTGCCGACCGGGGACAATTCTCCGAGGCGGAAGCAAGGAAAATGGCGTTGGCGTGGCTGTCCACCGTCAAGCCGGTGACTGGCGACTATATCTTCGCGTTCGGCCCGGACAACCGCGCCCTGGTCTATCCCGCCGCCGATCTCTTGAACGCCGACCTGAGCGTATTCACCGACGTCAAGGGACGCAGCGTGGTCGAAGCCGCCCGCGACGAGGTGACCCGGTACGGTTCGACCTACCTTACCTACCAATGGAAGGCCCTGGGCGACGTCAATCTGGTGCCGAAATACGGTCATTTCACCGCCTACCGGCGCTGGGGCTGGATCATCGGATCGGTCGGCGACGTCAATGCGGTGCGGGCACAGGTCAACCAGCAACGTGAGCAACTTGTCGCCGAGTTGCGCGATACCCTGCCTCACATCCGCATGGGCGGCGGTGGCTTCGTGTTCGTGTTCGACCGGGAGCGGGCGTTCGTCGTTCCGCCGGCCGATGGCCAACGAGAGGTGGTGCGCGACGACGTCCTGCGCAGGCTGGCCGAGCTGGCCCATGAACCGACGGATGGCGAGGCTCCCGCCCCCTTGATCTTCGCCGCTCCTGACGGAACCTCCATGGAGGGCAGGGTGCGCTATATAAAGGCGCTCGACTGGTACGTGGCCGCCGTGTTGTCGCGAGACGCGATGCGGGTCCCCGCCGAGAGCCTGCTGGCTCGTGAGGCCATGGTCTTCGCCGGCGCCCTGGCCGTCGGGTTGCTGCTGGCATACGTTTTCGCCGATCGTGTCAGCCGCCCGCTGACCCAGCTGGCAGTCTATGCCAAAGCCTTGTCGGCGGCCGACTTCACCGCCGCCGAGCCATTCGCCGAGGAAAACCGAAAGGGGCTGCCCGTCCGTCGCCGCGACGAGGTCGGACGGCTGGCCGAGGCCTTCATCTTCATGACGGACAGCCTTCATGCCAATGTCCGTTCGCTGATGGCCGCCACCTCGGCGCGGGAGCGGATCGAGGGCGAGCTCAACGTCGCCCGCGACATCCAACTCGGGTTGCTGCCCAAGGTCATGCCGGCCTTTCCCGACAGGCCGGAGATCGACCTGTCGTCCCTGCTGGTTTCGGCCAAGGAAGTCGGCGGCGACCTGTTCGACTATTATTTCCTGGATCAGCACCATCTGTGCTTCACCATCGGTGACGTGGCCGGCAAGGGCGTTCCCGCCGCCCTGTTCATGGCCATCACCAAGACGCTCATCAAGGCCGCCGCCGAGCGCGACGCCGAGCCGGCCGCCATGCTGGACCGCATCAACAACGATCTCAGCCACGACAATCCCAACGTCATCTTCGTGACCCTGGTGGTCGGCATTCTGGACGTCCGCGACGGCCGGGTGCGCTATGCCAATGCCGGCCATAACCCCCCGGCCATCCTGCGTCTTGACGGGTCGCTGGAAATCCTGCGCGGGTCCAGTGGGCCGGCGGCAGGCGTGATGGACGACATCGACTTCGTGCCCCTGGAAACCCACCTGGCGCCCGGCGAGTCGATCCTGCTCTACACCGACGGCGTCACCGAGGCGATGACCGAGGATGGCGCCCTTTATGGCGACAGCCGCCTGTTCGACCTGCTGCGCCGGACCGGTTGCTCGGCCACGCCCGACGCCATCGTTCGACGGATCATGGCCGACGTGCGCGACCATGCCGGCGGCGCGACCCAGTCCGACGACATCACCATTCTATCGCTGCGTTACATGGGGCCGTCCGCTGCCCCGTCCCGTCAGAACCGATCGGCACAGCCATGACACGTTCCTTCCTGCTTTCCCTGTTCATGATCCTGACCCTGGCGGCGACCGCGGCGCGGGCGCAGGATTCCGACCCCGCCTCGGACCGGGCCGCCGCCTATGCGACCACACCCGCCACCCATGACGGCCGGCGCTGGCGCATCGGCTATTACGAAGGCGGCCAGTATCCGGATTACGAAGTCATCCTGAAGGCCATGGTGCGCGGCCTGATCGCTTTGAAATGGATGGAACCCCTGGCCATTCCGCCGGACAACGACCCCACGCCCGGCGGCTTCTGGCAGTACCTGGCCACCCACGCCAAGAGCGACTACATCACCTTTGTTCCAGACGCCTATTACAGCGCGGGCAATTTCGACAGCACACTCCGCCCCAAGTCTCGCCGGGCGGTGATCGAACGCCTGAACAAAAAGGCCGACATCGACCTGATGATCGCCATGGGCACTTGGGCCGGACAGGATCTGGCGACGAACGACCACCATGTCCCGACCATCGTTGCGTCCACCAGCGATCCCGTCGGTTCGGGAATCGTCGTCAGCGCCACCAATTCCGGTCGGCCGCACCTGAATGCCAAGGTCGAACCGGACCGCTACATGCGCCAGGTGGAAATGTTCCATGACATCATCCATTTCGGCGTCCTGGGCATCGTGTACGAGGATACTCCCGAAGGGCGCACCTTCGGCGCCGTCGAGGCGATCGAAAAGGCCGCCGCCCATCGCGGGTTCCGCATCGAGCGTTGCTACGCCAAGTTCGGCGATGCCTCGGCCGAGCAGGCCCAGCAGGGGGTCGTCGATTGCTACAGGTCCATGGTCGGCAAGGTCGACGCGGCCTATCTGACCGTTCATCGCGGCCTGAACGCGGCCAGCTTTCCCAAGGTCATCGCCGCCTTGACCAAGGCGAACATTCCGACCTTTTCGATGTCGGGCGAAAGCGAGGTCAAGCGGGGCGCGCTGATGAGCGTGGCCCAAAGCAACTATGTGTACGTCGGCCAGTTCCATGCCGAGACCATCGCCCGCGTGTTCAACGGCGCCCGGCCCGGCGACCTGCCTCAGGTGTGGCAGGCACCGGCCAAGATCG
>DATGXU010000172.1:0-5559 GCA_035298685.1 Magnetospirillum sp.
GTGGTGCCGGCGGCCGCTTCGGCGTGGGTGATGGTCAGGGTGTGGCGCACATCGCCGCCGCGGTTGCCGTCGGCAGGGCCCTGGCGGCCGCGCGTCTTGCGCCGCATCATCTCGGCCAGGATGTCGTCGACGTTTTCGCCGAAATTGAACCCGGCGCGCGAATTCCGCCCGCCGGCGCCGCCATGGCCGCGCCAGTTGCGGCGGCGCTGGGCGCCGGTGGCGTCGATCTCGCCGTCGTCGTACTGGCGGCGCTTGGCCGGATCGGACAGGAAGTCGTAGGCGGCGCTGACTTCCTTGAAGCGTTCCTCGGCCCGGCGATCGCCGGGATTGAGGTCCGGATGCAGGGTGCGCGCCAACTGGCGATAGGCCTTCTTGATCTCGTCGTCGGAAGCGGACTTGGCCACCCCCAGAACCTCGTAAGGATCCTTCACCGCACCCTCGATGCCCACAGAAGAAAGGCGGCCCCCTGTGGCGCCGCCCTCCTCTTGTGCCAGATTTCGTTGCGGCGCGCTACTTCACCACCCGCCAACTGCCGTCAGGTTGGCGACATGCGGTGCCATAGGCCTGTTCCGACTGGCCGCCCACGTTCACGGTGGTCTGGTATTCGCGGCAATATTGTCCCGGCGCGCTTTCATAGGTGCGGGTCGGCGTGACCGTGCCGTAATGGCCGCTGTCGGGGTTGTTCCAGGTGACGGCGCGGCCGGTGGGCGCGGTTTCGAAGGCGTGCTGGCCGGCTTGGTTGGCATATTGCTGGTCGGCGCGGTCGAGCGACTTGCCCACCTCGGAGCCCATATAGGCGCCCAGCAAGGTGCCCAGCGCGGTCATGGCCAGGTTGCCGGTGCCTTTGCCGAACTGGGCGCCGGCCACGGCGCCGCCGACACCGCCCAAAAGCGCGCCGCCGGTCTGCTTGGGGCCGTAATCGTTGGCGCAGGCCGACAGCAGGCCGGCCACGATGGCAACGGGAATGAAGCGTCTGAGCATGGTCATGGTCGTTCTCTGGTTCGGGCGTTTTCCCCGTTCAGGGGGAGCATCTGCGAAACTGGCATATATTTGGGGCTTTTTATGGGCAGCCCGCCGGGCTAGAAACGCAGGGGTGCCAACGCCCAAATTATGCGCGCAGCCCTGAAACCGCCATCGGACCAAAGCCCATGTCCAGCACGCCCGACGATCCCTTTTCGCTGTTTGCCAAATGGATGGCCGAGGCCGAAGCGTCCGAGCCCAACGACCCCAACGCCATGGCGGTCGCCACCGCCGACGCCGATGGGCATCCCAGCGTGCGCATGGTGCTGCTGAAGGATTTCGACGCCGACGGCTTCGTATTCTACACCAACCTGGAAAGCCGCAAGGGCGGCGAGCTGACGGGCAATCCCCACGCCGCGCTGCTGTTCCACTGGAAAAGCCTGCGGCGGCAGGTGCGCATCGAAGGCAGCGTCGAGCTGGTGACGCCGGAAGAGGCCGACGCCTATTTCGCCAGCCGTGCCCGCACCAGCCAGATCGGCGCCTGGGCCTCCAGCCAGTCGCGCCCGCTGCAAGGCCGGTTCGAGCTGGAGAAGCGGGTGGCCGAATACACCGCCAAGTTCGGCTTCGGCGCGGTGCCGCGCCCGCCGCACTGGTCGGGTTATCGCGTCCGGCCCGAGCGCATCGAGTTCTGGCAGGACCGCCCGTTCCGCCTGCACGACCGTTTCGTCTATGCCCGGACCGACAGCGGCTGGTCCGTCACCCACCTGTTCCCCTAAGGAGACCCGCGCGGATGACCGTGACTTCGCCCACCGACGGCGCGCGCCTGATGCGGTTGGCCACCTATGCTTCGGTGGCCACCGCCAGCACGCTGATCGTCGTCAAACTGGCGGCCTGGGGCCTGACCGGCTCGATGGCGCTGCTGTCGACGCTGATCGATTCGACCCTGGACGCCGCCGCCTCGGCCGTCAACCTGTGGGCCGTGCGCCACGCGCTGACCCCCGCCGACCGCGAGCATCGTTTCGGTCACGGCAAGGCCGAACCCCTGGCCGGGCTGGGCCAAGCCGCCTTCATCGTCGGTTCCGGCGCCCTGCTGCTGGCCCAGGCGGTCAACCGGCTGCAGCACCCGGTGGCGGTGGCCCATGCCGACATCGGCACCGGCGTCATGATCTTTTCCATCGTGCTGACCATCGCGCTGGTGCGGTTCCAGAAGCACGTGCTGTCGAAAACCAGCTCGGTGGCGATCTCGGCGGATTCGCTGCATTACACCGGCGACGTGCTGATGAACGGCGCGGTCATCGTGTCGTTGATCCTGGGCCAACTGCTGGGCTGGACCTTCATCGACCCGCTGTTCGCCATCGGCATCGGCGCGTTTCTGCTGTGGAACGCCTGGACCATCGCCGTCAGTTCCATGGACATGCTGATGGACCGCGAATTGCCCGAGGAAGATCGGGTGCGCATCCGCGACATCACCCTGTCCCAGCCCCAGGTTCGCGGCATGCACGATTTGCGGACGCGGCTGTCGGGCCAGCAGGGCTTCATCCAACTGCATCTGGCCATGGACGACGATCTGCCGCTGATCAAGGCGCACGACATCGCCGACCAGGTGGAGGCCGCCATCAAGGCCGCTTTTCCCCATTGCGACGTGCTGATCCACCAGGACCCGGCCAGCCTGCACGACGACGCGCCCGCCGACGGCCCCCTGCCCGCCTGAAACAAAAAAGCCTTCCCCCGCATCGGGGGAAGGCTTCGTTGGCGTCAATCCTTGACGATCGGTCCCAGCACGTTGGCCAGTTCCTGAACCCGCTTGCGCACCTCGGGGTCGCGGATGCGGTAATAGGCGCGAACCAGTTCCAGGGTTTCGCGCTGGATCATCACGCTGTCATCCGCCTGCGGCGGGTCTTCGGTGGCACGGACCATGTAGCGCGGGCTGGCCGCCATGGTGTCGTCGTCCATGTCCTCGAAGAAATAGCTGACCGGAACGTCCAGCACGCGCGACAGGTCGTAAAGGCGCGACGCGCCGATACGGTTGGCGCCACGCTCGTATTTCTGCACCTGCTGGAAGGTCAAGCCCAGCGCCTCGCCCAGCTTTTCCTGGCTCATGCCAAGCAGGGTACGGCGCAGGCGCACGCGGGCGCCCACATGGACATCGATGGGATTGGGTCGCCCGGAGGGCGTGCGACCCCGGCTGGCACGGCGCGATACGCCTGCGGCGCTCTTGCGGATGGCCTGGGACATAAGTTATCACCTCTACAATAATACGCTCACATGTGAGCGTTCTGGTCACTGGATCGAAACACCTCTTCCACTGTGCAACGGCGCGTTGCGCTAGGTTGAATTCGGGAGAGGGGGGCGCACACACAATAGCTGCATCCGGCAGGCATGTGTAGGGTGAAGTAAGGGTCCGCATGGGTAAGTTGCATGACCCCGTGGAGGCATTGGCCCTGGAGCTGGCCGGCAACCACGGCATCGACCACCGGCACCAGGCTTTTTTGCGGCACACCGCCGGGTTCGGGGTGTCGCACTTCGCCTATGTGAACACCGGTCATCCACCGCCGCGATCGACGCCGTTTCCCTATTACGTGGAAACCAATTATCCCGAGGAATGGGTGCGGCTTTACGTGGAGCGCAACTACGTGGCGGTCGATCCGGTGCCCTTGACCGCCCAAAGCACGCCGCTGCCCTTCCAGTGGCGGCAGGCGCTGGCGCAGTCGCCCCATGGGGCGCGGGCCCAGCAGGTTTTCGACGACGCGGCGACCTTCGGCATCCACGACGGCTACACCGTGCCCATCCACGCCCCGGCGGGCCTGGCGCTGATGAGCATGGCCGTTGTCGATCCCACCATGTTCGAGCCCGGCTCGGCGACGCGTCGGCAAACGCTGCACCTGCTGGCGCTGCATTTCCATCTGGCCTGCGAACGCTGCCTGGCCGAGCCGCCCTCGGTGCCGGCGTCGTTGCCTAAGCTGACCCCGCGCGAGCGCGAGGTGCTGCTGTGGACCGCCAAGGGCAAGACCGGCTGGGAAATCGCCCGCATCCTGAACCTGACCGAGCGTACCGTCACCTATCACATCGAGAACGCCAAGGCCAAGCTGGGCGCCACCAGCCGCAGCCAGGCGGTGGTGGTTGCCCTAGGCATGGGGTTGATTACCCCCTGACCCTGTAAAAACCGCCAGGGTGTAACTATGCACCGGGATTGCGACAATAGCGCCCTGTTCTTCCGGATGCTGGGGATCGATCCATCATGACCGTCATCGCTTTTCCGCGTGCCGACCGGCTCGAGACACGCTTGCGCGGCATTGAGCAATGCCTGGATGCTTTGAGCGTCGAAGCTGACGAGATGGGCCTGGATCTGCTGGCGCACCTGATCGCGGTGGCGCGCGAGGCCGCGCACGACGCCAAGCTGGATTGCCGCGACCGCTGATCGGGCCGACAGCCCACGGCACGCCAAAACAAAACGCCCCCGGAGATCGCTCTCCGGGGGCGTTGCTTTTCACGCTACGCGTCGGGTTTGAAGCGCCGAGCCTCAATCATGAGGCGCGGCGCGACCAGCGCCCATTGAGGGCGCGGCCAAGCGGGCGGATGCCCGCGCCCGGCGAGGGAAAATTCAAGAAGGCTAAATCGTTAAGCCCAAGTTGGGCATCACGTTTTAGCCGACGATCTCGCACTGCGAGAAGAAGTAGGCGATCTCGATGTTCGCGTTTTCCAGCGAGTCCGAGCCGTGCACCGAGTTGGCTTCGATGGACTCGGCGAAGTCGGCGCGGATGGTGCCGGCGGCGGCGTTGGCCGGGTTGGTGGCGCCCATGGTCTCGCGGTTCTTGGCGACGGCGCCTTCACCCTCGAGCACCTGAACGACGACCGGGCCCGAGATCATGAAGGCGACCAGTTCCGGGAAGAACGAGCGTTCGCGGTGGACGGCGTAGAAACCCTCGGCCTGCTCCTTGGTCAGGCGGACGCGCTTCTGGGCGACGATGCGCAGGCCAGCCTCTTCAAAGCGGGCATTGATCTTGCCGGTGAGGTTGCGGAGGGTCGCGTCCGGCTTGATGATCGACAGGGTGCGTTCGGTAGCCATGTTGATAGAATCCTTTTCGGCGGTTGGCGCTGCGCCGCCTTCCTTCCCATCGGTTCCCGAAGGTGGGCGCGCGGAAATGCCCCGGTCCGGCCGGCGGTCCGGGGGTCGCGGCGTTATACAGCCTTCGCCCGACAAGGGCAACAGGGATGGCAATGGCGGGCCGGCCGTGATATTCCGGGCGCCGCCATGCTTCACATCAACAATCTCGTCTTCCGCATCGGCGGCCGTCTGCTGTTCGACGACGCCACCGTCCACGTGGCCGCCGGCGCCCGCGTCGGCCTGGTCGGGCGCAACGGCGCCGGCAAGTCCACGCTGTTCAAGCTGTTGCTGGACGAACTGCACCCCGATGCCGGCGACATCGTCATCCGCCCGCGTGCCCGCGTCGGCCGCGTCGCCCAGGAAGCGCCCGAGGGCGAGACCTCGCTGATCGAGTGCGTGCTGGCGGCCGACCTCGAGCGCACGGCACTGCTGGCCGAGGCCGAGGATTGCCACGACGCCCACCGCATCGCCGAGGTTCACGAGCGGCTGAACGC
>DATGXU010000173.1:0-5335 GCA_035298685.1 Magnetospirillum sp.
GTGGGCTTGACCGGCTTGGGCGGCGTGGCATGGGGCGGGGCACCCGCCTTGTACGGACGGTACTGCACGCCCTTGGCCTTGTCGGGCTGGTTGCCGGCCGGCCGTGTCTCGACGGCGGGAGGTTCGGATTTCAGCATGTCGGCCAATGTGGGCTGGCGGCCCAGTTGGTCCAGCACCGCCCAGTTCACTTCCACACTGGGAGCGCCCGAGCCACCGACCACCACCTGAGCAGACGCCGGCAGCGCCACTGCACCCACCAGGGCGCCAAACGCCAGAACTCGCCACGTCGACCGCATCATGGGATGGATTCCCCCGCCTAATAACTATCGGCGGCAAGACTAACCGATGCCGAGTCGGGCCACAACAGCGTGATGCCGAAAACGTCACAGCCGTTGCCAGGATGTCACAGCCGGTGGCAAGAAAAGGTGAAATCGAGGCGCCGCAAAAGCAACGGGCGGGATACTTGCATCCCGCCCGTGTCATTAAGATCGGCTGAAAGGTGGCGCGCGAGTCCAGACGGTCAGCCGCGCGCCTTCTTCAACAGCGACACCAGCTTGGACTGCAGATGGTCGTTGGCGGCCACCACGTCGCCGCTGGCCAGCTTGTCGGTCTTGCCTTCGAAATCGGTGACATAGCCGCCGGCCTCGCGCACCAGCACGATGCCCGCCGCCACGTCCCACAGCTTCAGGCCATGTTCCCAATAGCCGTCGCAGCGGCCGGCGGCCACATAGGCCAGGTCAAGCGCGGCCGAACCGAAGCGGCGGACGCCGGCGCAGTTTTCCATCACCGTCACCAATTCCTTGATGAACACTTCCTGCCCCGACCGGCCACGATGGGGAATGCCGGTGGTCAGCACCGCCTCTTCCAGCTTGCGGCGGGCCGACACGCGCAGGCGCCAGTCGTTCAGATAGGCGCCGCCGCCCTTTTCGCCGTGGAACATGGAATCGGAGATGGGCTCGTACACCACGCCGGCCACCAGCTCGCCATCACGCTCGAGGCCGATGGAAATGGCGAAGTGCGGGATGCCGTGGATGAAATTGGTGGTGCCGTCGATGGGATCGATGATCCAGCGGTGGCTCTTGTCGTCGCCGGCCACCTCGCCGCCCTCTTCCAGCAGGAAGCCGAAGCCGGGGCGGGCCTTCTTCAATTCCTGGCGCAACACCTTTTCCGCCTGCAGATCGGACGAGGTGACGAAGTCGGCGGTGCCTTTCATGGACACCTGCAGCTTCTCGACCTCGCCGAAGTCGCGCACCAGGCCACGGCCCGCCTTGCGGGCGGCACCCATCATCACGTTGAGGATGGCGGAACGGACGATCACGGCGGAAACTCCTTGAACTAAAACTGGAACTTAAAAAAGACGAGGCCGCCCCCCGAGCCGAGTGCCCCGGGAGCGGCCATTGCACCACAAAAGCGGCTTACTTGGCGCGCTCGACGTAGGAGCAGTCGCCGGTGTTGACGATGATCTTCTCGCCCTCGGCGATGAACGGCGGCACCAGGATCTTCAGGCCGTTCTCGAGCTTGGCGGGCTTGTACGACGACGACGCGGTCTGGCCCTTGACCACCGGATCGGCCTCGACCACCGCCATCACCACCTTTTCCGGCAGCGACACCGACACCGGCGAGCCCTCGATGAAATCGACGGCCACCTGCATGCCATCCTGCAGGAACGCGGCGGATTCGCCCAGGACGTCCTTGGCGAGGTTGAACTGCTCGAAATTTTCCTGGTCCATGAAGGTCAGCGCATCGCCATCGGCGAAAAGGAAGGTGCAGTCCTTTTCCTCGACGTTGCACTTTTCAACCGTGTCGGCGGTGCGCCAACGCTCGTTGGTCTTGGTGCCGGTGCGGATATCGCGCATTTCGACGGTGATGAAGGCGCCGCCCTTGCCGGGCTGGACGATGGCGGTCTTCAGCACGGCCCACTGACGGTTGTTGTGCTCGATGATATTGCCGACGCGAATCAGGTTGGCATTGATCTTCATGGGATAAATCTCGAAGAGCTGACGGGAAATTGGCGCGGAACCTAGCAGGTTGGCTTTCATAAGGCAACCGCCGCCATACCGGCGCGTCTTTCGCCGGCCGGCGGACAGGCGTACAATTGCCGCAAAGGTTAGAGGGGATCTGGTTTGCGATGAAACGCGTTCTGATCGCCATGGGGTGTCTGGCGGCCGCATGGACGGCCCAGGCCCGCGCCGAGGACACCCGCGACTGGCAGTTCGGCGGTACCCGCGTCACCATCGAGAGGAACGGCGAGGACGAACGGTTGACCGTGCGCCGCGACGGCACCGCCCCCGTCGTCCTCGACGAGCATCGCTTCTCGCCGCGCGCCCCGGTCGGGCAAAACGTCACCGGCGACGGCCAGCCGCAATTGGTGGTGACCGGATGGTCGGGCGGCGCCCATTGCTGCCATACGGTCCACATCATCGACTTGGGCGAGCAACCGCGCCTGATCCAGTCCATCGACGCCGGCCATAGCGACCTTGACCTGTTCGCCCAGCTCGACGACGACGCCGCGCTGGAAATCGCCCTGCCCGACTGGACCTACGCCTATTGGCCGGGAAGCTTCGCGCTGTCGCCGGTACCCCATGTGGTGCTGGAATGGGACGGCCGGCAATACACGCCCTCGGCGCGACTGACCCGCAACGGCAGCATGTATTACCGCATGCAGGACGAGCAGATGCAGAACCGCCGCCAGCCCACCTCGCCCGAGGAACAGGTGGCCGCCATCTTCCAGGACACCCTGGACATGGTCTATGCCGGCCGCATGAAAGCCGCCCGCACCCTGCTGAAGCAATTGCTGCCGCCCACGCCCGAGAACAAACAGCTGCAACAGGTGCTGTTCGACTGCAAGCTGCCGTCCAGCCCATGGTGGCCGTTCGTGGCCGGGCTTAACGGCGTGCCGCCCAAGCCGCCGGCGGCCACCTGTCCGTCGAACATAAAGGGCTGAGCATTAGCGCCCCGCGCGCGTTCCCAGGCCCACGGCACCCAGCACCAGCGCAGCCCCCGCCATCTGCCCGGCGGAAAGCGACTGGCCGGCCACGGCCCACCCCAGCACCGTCGCGCACAGCGGACTGAGCAGCCCCAGCGGCGCCACCAGCGACGGCGGCATCCTGGTAATGCCGCGAAACCATAAAAAATAAGCCAGCCCGGCGCCGATCAGCCCCAGATAGGCATAGGCGGCCCATTGCCCCAGCGTCAGCGTCGGCAGGGGCGGTTCCAGCCACATCGCCGCCGGCGCCAACAGCAGGCCGCCGCCCACCAATTGCCAGGACGTGTAGGCCATCACCGAGGCCGGCGGCGTCCAACGGCGCCCCAGCGTGATGCCCAGCGCCATGCTGGCCGCGCCGATCAAGGCCGCCGCCACGCCCACGCCGTCCAGCCGCGCCGCCGGGGTCAGCGCCAGCAGCCCCACCCCCGCCACCCCGACCGCGCCGGCGAGCAGCGCCTTTGCCGGCGGCCGCATCGCCAGCACCGGCCAGCCCAGCAGCGCCACCAACAGGGGCTGGATCGCTCCCAGGGTCGCCGCCACTCCGCCCGGCAGGCGATAGGCGGCGACGAACAGCGCGCCTTGGAAGATGGCGATGTTCAAGGCGGACAGTACCAGCACGCGCCACAGCCAGCGCCCCCGCGGCACGCAGCGATGCCACGCCATCAGCGCCAATCCCACCGGCAGCACGCGCAGTACCGCCGTGGTCAGCGGCATTCCCGGCGGCAGTACCGTGGCGGTAACCAGGTAGGTGCTGCCCCAAACCAGCGGCGCGACGGCGGTGATTGCCAGATCCCGACCCTTGACCATGGGCGCCCCTTTTATTTTGACGTCAAGATAAATACCTATGGAGCCGAATCAAGCTTGACGTCAAGATAATCTGAGGAGGACATGCCATGACGCGCGACCGGGTCGATCACATCCTTGAGCAGTGGCGGCGAGAAATGCCCGAGCTTGATTGCTCGGTCATGGAAATTCCCGGCCGCATGAAGCGACTGACCGGCCATCTGGAACGCGAGATCCAGCGGCCGTTCACCGGCCTGGGGCTGCCGCCCGGCGGCTTCGACGTGCTGGCGACCCTGCGCCGCTGCGGCCCGCCCTATCGGCTGTCGCCCAACGATCTGCTGGCCTGGATGATGGTGACCTCGGGCACGATGACCAACCGCGTCGACCAGTTGGAGCGGCTTGGCCTGGTGGCGCGGGAACCCAACCCCGACGACCGCCGTAGCGTGCTGGTGGCGCTGACGCCCCAGGGCCACGCGGTGGTGGACAAGGCCTTGCGCCTGCATGTGGACAACGAGCGGCGCCTGCTGAGCCCGCTGTCACCGGAACAGCGCGCCCAGCTTGCCGATCTGCTGCGCCTGTGGCTGGCCGCCTTCGAACCCTGACGCCGCTCAGGCCGGCGGGTATTTGTGCCGGCGCCCCTGCCAGTCGACGACCTCGCCACGCGACCCGTCCCAGAACTCGGGCATCAGCGGCACCTTGCCGGCGCCGCCGGGAATGTCGAGCACATAGGTGGGCTGGGCGATGCCGGTCAGGCGGCCGCGCAAGGCACGCATGATCGCCTGGCCCTCGGCGATGGACAGACGGAAATGGCCGGTGCCGCGCGCCAGGTCGGGATGGTGCAGGTAATAGGGCCGCACCCGGTTGCGCACCAAGGCGCGGAACAGATCCTCCAGCACCTCGGCGCTGTCGTTGACGCCGCGCAGCAGCACCGTCTGCGACACCAGCGGCAAGCCGGCCTCGGCCAGACGGCGCAGGCCCTGGCGGGCGGCGGGCGAGAGTTCGCGGGGATGGTTGACGTGCACCGACAGCCACACCGCCAGATCGGACTCGGCCGGCGGCTTCAACGCGCCGGCCAGCACGGCGGTGATGCGCTCGGGCTCGGCCACCGGGATGCGGGAATGGAAGCGCAGCACTTCCACATGGCGCAGACGCGACACCCGCGCCACCAGATCGGCCAGCCGGTTGGGCGGCAGCATCAACGGATCGCCGCCGGTCACCACGATCTCGCGGATTTCGGGTCGGCCCGACACATAGGCCAGCGCCTCGTCCAGTTCCGCCGCCGAAAGGGTACCATCGGCATCGCCCACCGCCTCGCGCCGGAAGCAAAAGCGGCAATAGACCGGACAGACCATGATCGGTTTCAGCAGCACCCGGTCGGGGTAACGGTGGACGATCCCCTTCACCGGGCTGTAGGCTTCGTCGCCGATGGGATCGGCGCGTTCCTCGCGCGCGGTTTCCAACTCGGCGGGACTGGGCACGAACTGGCGCGCCACCGGATCGGCGGCGTCGGCGGGATCGATCAGATCGACCACGGCCGGAGTGATGGCGATGGCGGTCCGTTCCGCC
>DATGXU010000174.1:0-5404 GCA_035298685.1 Magnetospirillum sp.
CAAGCGCGGACTTCGCGTCCGTTCCGGCAAGAAACGCATCCAGCAACTCGTCCGGGATGCTCGGGCGTTTCCGTGGGGGCATGGGCTATCTCCTTCTTTCCCATTATGCCCGCCCGTACACGGAATTCCTGACAGTCCCGCCAAGCATGGCGTCGCGGCCCGGTCCCGGCGGGTCACCGCTGCCATCCATGGGCTTGAAACTCTTCATCGACGCCCAGGCTTCGATCAGCGTGCCGTCCACCGAGAAATGCTCGTCTGACAGCAGATCGCGGCCGCGCGCCTGCACCACCACCACCGCCAGGAACTTGGACGCCACATCGCCCGCCAACAGCCGCTCGCGGTTCTTGGTGAACACCGTCACGTCCCACACCGCGGCGTCCAGCGCCAGCCCCACGAACCAGCGGAACAGCAGGTTGTAGGCCATCTGCTCCATCAATTGCCGCTCGGAGCGGATCGAATAGAAGGCTTGCAGCAGCAACGCCCGCAGTAGCTTCTCCGGCGGGATCGAGGGGCGACCGACCTTCGAGTACAGCGCCTCGAACTCGGGCGACAGCACCTCCAACGCCTCGTCGCAGATCGCCCGGATTGGCCGCAGAGGGTGGTTGGGCGGCACCCGGGCCTCGCAACTCACAGACGAGAACAGCCTCTCCGTCCGATCATCGCCACCACGCATCGCGCCCCCCTGAAAACCTCAAGGGAATCGAATCACGCCGAGGCTTCAGACGGAAGGACGTCGCGAAAATACCGAATTGAGATGTGCTTGTCCTGTTAACAAAAATGCTTTATAGTTGTTTGGACTTTTGTCAGAGATCTTCGCTTGTACTGCGTGCGATGATAAGAAGCTTGTAGAACCCTTCCCTTTGGAGACAAAGATGCACGATGACAAGGCGGTATCCGTAGAACAGGACCGTCAGACGGCCCTCAAGAAGCCGTGGCGAACGCCGATTCTATCCGTTGTCGACATTGTCAGCGGTACGCTAGGTTGGATCAATCAACACCCCGCTGACGATACGACAACGGCTTCCGGGCATTCATGAGCTTATTTGCGGGCATTGTTGGGTGTCCGACCATTAAGGCGGTCGGAGTTCATCTTGGAAAATTTGCCGCGACATTGGATGGTGTTGGGGCCGTTTCTCCGCGGTACTGGCGGTCAAATTCGGCGGCACTCGTTCATCGGCAAAGGATCTATACCGCGGAGGATCGATCTGAGCGGCAGCCGCTGGCCGGGGCGCGATCCGTCCTAATGTTCGATGGTCGGCTGGATAATCGCGACGACCTCATCGAGGCGCTGGGGATACGCGGCGCCGGAGTTCCAGACAGTGCTTTGGTGTTGGCTGCGCTGGAGCGCTGGAGTGACGGGGCTATCGCCCGTCTGGTTGGTCCGTTCGCTATAGCATGGTGGGACGATGAAGATCGTCGGTTGCTATTGGCGCGGGACCCTCTAGGGCACCGCGCCCTCTATCATGCCGACACTCCCGACGGCTTCGCCTTCGCCACTACGCCGAGGGCGTTGCTGGCACTGCCCGAAGTACAGCGTCGGATCGACGAAGCTGCGCTGGCGGCCTTCCTGGTCGACCTGCCGTTGCCGCCGGGAAGCACCTTTTATGAGCGGATTCGGCAGGTACCGGCCGCGCATGTGGCTGTCTGGCAGCCAAATAAATTTGAGTTGCAGCGGTATTGGCAACCCGATTATTCGAAGAAACTTAAATATCGGCGCGATGACGACTATGTCGAGGCTGCGCGAGAGCACCTGACCCGTGCCGTGCGCTGCTGCCTACGGTCGGATCGGCCAATTGCCTCCTCGCTCAGCGGAGGCCTGGATTCGACCTTGGTGGCGACGACCGCGGCTCGGCTGATGGCCCCGACGCAGCTGATGGCGCTTACCGCAATCCCGGCCGAAGGCTTGCCTCTGCCGACGTTTGGCAACCGGTTTGTCGACGAAGGTCGCCATGCCCGCTCCACGGCTGACCTTCACAATAACATCGACCTGCATCTGGTGGTAGGAACCGGCGTCCAACGCATTGAAACGGAACCGGAGCGCATGTTCTTGTCGACGGGCTGGCCTGTGCGCAATACCTTGAACCTCGGTTGGTTCACGCCGATGCGGGAGTTTGCCGAGGCCCAGGGAGTAGTCGTTCTGCTTCAAGGCAGCGGCGGCAACCATACTTTGAGTTGGGATGGTGTCGTGGGGCTCCGCGACGCGGCGCGGTCCGGTAAGCTGGTGAGATTATGGGGGGAAGTTTCGCATCTGGCCCGATCCCTCGATTTATCCTTTGCACAAGCGATGTGGTCTCTGGCGCTGCGTCCTCTGCTGCCGATAGCGACCCCGCAATGGTTCAACCAATTGCGCCGCCGCCCAGCGTCGCCACCGTTTTCGAATGCTTATTCGGTTCATCCGAATTTTGCGGCGGCCCATCGGGTTGATGTTGATAAGCATAATCACGTGATGGGGGCGAAATTTGGGGGGGAGGAAAGTGCCCGTCGCGAGGCATTGGATTTATATCAATCTCGCGCACAGGTCCGGTCTGGCTTGCGCGCGATTTACGGCTTCGATCTGCGTGAACCACTGCGTGACTTGCGGTTACTGGAATTTTGTTTCGCCGTTCCCAACGACCAATATCTCCGCGATGGAACGACGCGCTGGCTGGCGAGACGTGTTCTGACTGGTCAGGCGCCGCCGGAGGTGGTGAACAATCCCCAGCGCGGGGTTCAGTGTCCAGAGTTCCTGAATCGCCTGCTACCACGTCGCGCCGAGTTTCTTGCCACCATCGAGGAGTTGGAGCGGTCGCCCATGGCCCGCCGTTGCCTCGACCTGCCGCGACTTAAAAGTTTAGCCCACAGCCTGCCTACCGAGCCCGCCGCCGCGCATTATATTCCCTATGCCGCCGTGCTGGAGCGCGGCTTGCACGTCGGTCGGTTCATCCGATGGGTCGAGGGCGGGAACGGCTAGGCTTGCCCGCTGCAGGTGTCGGGCTTGTTGGAGGTCAGACACTTTGCTACCGTCTGGCAATTCATTCCTGTTCAGCCTGGGGGAGGCGTCCGCGCGGCCATCCGTGTCGTGCCGGTGCTCTGCCGGTCCAGCCATAATCCCCGGGATTACCAGTCATGCCAGCAGTTACGCAGCAGTCCATCGTTGATCAGGCCACCGGGCCATTGGCGGCCGAGGTGAGCGGCGAGGTCGTACTGATGAGTCTCGAGCGCGGCCAATATTACGGATTGGACGACATCGGCAGCCATATCTGGTCGCAGATCGCCCAGCCGGTGCGCGTTGCGGATTTGGTGGCCCGGCTGGCGGCCGAATACGATGGCGATCCGGCGGTGATCGAAAGCGACGTGCTCGACTTGCTGAACAGGCTACTCGATCATGGCCTGCTCGCGCTGCGCACACCGCCGCCCGCCGGGTAAGGATGATGTTCAGCGATCGCTTGTTGTGCGGCTGGCGGGTGTGCAGCGATCTGCCCCTGCCCGATCTGCTGCCCTGGAACGGTGACCACCGCGCCCCGGATCTGCACATCCGCTTGGCCAAGGTGCCTGAGGTGTTGGCGGACGCGGTGCAGGCCGGGCCGCTGCTGCAGATCGCCAATGACGGCACCTGCCGCTTCGCCCTGCCACAGGTCGCGGCCTATCTGGTGCGGCAGGGGCGTGAAATTCTGGTTCAGCCGGCCCCCGGCGCGGTCGACACGGCGGTACGCACCTTTCTGTTTGGAACGGTGTTTGGGCTGCTGGCCCATCAACGCGGCTTGGTGCCGCTGCACGCCTCCAGCGTGCGCATTGGCGATACCGCGGTGGCCTTCACCGGCCGCTCGGGGACCGGTAAGTCGACCCTCGCCGCCGCCTTCCTGCACCACGGCTACGATGTACTCGCCGACGACGTGACGGTCGTTGATATGACGCGGCCGGGCTGTCCGGTGGTGCTGCCGACCTTTCCGCGCCTGAAGCTGTGGCAGGACGCCCTGGCGGTGCTAGAGATAGACACCGCCCGGCTTGAAGCCGTGCGGCCCGAGCTGCAGAAATTCGCCTTGCCGATTGAACAGGGATTTCACTCCGCGCCACTGCCTCTGGCGGCGGTCTATCACCTGGAAACGGTCCTCGACCCGCGCCACGCGGCGCTGGAACGGCTGTGTGGCCTGAAGGCGGTGATGGCCCTGCAGGGCCAAGTTTACCGCATGACCATGCTGAGCCGCATCAGCGCGCCCGCCACCGCGCACGTCGCGGCAACGCAGTTGGCGACAAGGTTGGGGGCGCATTGGCGGCTGGCTCGCTGTCACGACCACGGCGATACCGAAGCGATCATTGCCGGCATTGTCGCCCGCCAGGTCGCGTCATGAGCGGCATTTTCTGGCTGGCCTCCTATCCCAAGTCCGGCAACACCTGGCTGCGTTTGATGCTGAGCAGCCTCGAACGGGGCGGGGCGGCGCCGGATTTCAGCGCTTCCGTTGGTTTTGCGCCCATCGCCAGCGGCCGTGATGCCTTCGACGCGGCGCTTGGCGTGGCCTCGTCGGACCTGACCGAGGATGAGATCACCTGTTTGCGCCCGCGCCTCTATGAGATCCAGGCGGCGGAAACGGCCCAGCCGCTACTGCGCAAGGTGCATGATGCCTGGACGCTGACGCCAGCCGGCGAGCCGCTGTTTCCACCGGCCGCAACCCTGGGGGCTGTCTATCTCGTGCGTGATCCGCGCGATGTTGCGGCGTCGCTGGCCAATCACAGCAATCTGGATCTCGACCGGGCGATCGCCCTCCTGGGCAATCCCGAGTTGACCTTCGCGCGCAGCCGGCACCGCCTCGACGCTCAATTGCCCCAACGCTTGCTGAACTGGAGCGGCCATGTGGAAAGCTGGTTGCTGGCGCCCATTCCGTCACCGTTGCTGCTGCGTTACGAGGACATGCTAGACGATCCGCTGGCTGCCCTGCGCCGGGTGATCGCCCATCTTGGCTGGAGCGCCGAAGATGCTGTGCTGCGACGCGCCGTTGCGGCGACCCGCTTCGACGCCTTGCGCCAGGCTGAGCAGAACCATGGCTTCCGCGGGCGGCCACGCCAGTCCAAGCACTTCTTTCGCCGCGGTCAAGCCGGCGGCTGGCGCGATGAACTGTCGGCCGACCAGGCGGCGCGTATCACTGCGGATCACGCGGCGGTCATGCGCCGGCTGGGATATCTTTAGTCTTCCCCTTGCGCATGTCGATGATTTGGTTGCCGAAGGGCGCTGGTCCGGGGTAGTGCGGTGGACCTTGACTCCTATTCAACGAGTAACAAGAATTAGGACCGATTAACCAAGTGCCGGAAGAATTCCCATGTCGACCATCGCCCGGCAGGACAGTCTCCGCGACCATCGAAGGCGACGTGCCGGCGCTGTCCGTTCAACTGGTCGATCGCGGCTTGGCGGGGGGGGGCGTGATCGGCCGTG
>DATGXU010000175.1:0-24704 GCA_035298685.1 Magnetospirillum sp.
GTTCGCCCTGGGGCCGGATGGCACCGGCCGCCGCAGTCTGCTGATGCAGTATCTGGGCCAGGCCGCCGCCGGCCAGCCGGTTCCCGACGACTGGGTCTATGTTCACGATTTCGGCGACGGCCATCGTCCGCGCGCCCTGCGCCTGCCCGCCGGCCGGGCGGCGCCGCTGAAGAAGGATATGGAATGGCTGGTCGAGGAACTGGCGGTGGCCTTGCCCGCCGGCTTCGAGGCCGAGGAATACCGCAACCGCAAGCAGGTGCTGGACCAGGCGCTGAAAGATCGCCAGGACGAGGCCTTCGCCGTGGTCGGCCAGCAGGCCAGCGAAAAAGGCGTGGCGCTGATGCGCACTCCGGTGGGCTTGGCGCTTGCCCCCACCCGCGACGGCGAGGTGCTGTCGCCCGAGGATTTCAAGCAGCTTCCCGACGACCAGCAGGCCCGCTTCAAGGCGGACATGGAGGGGCTGCAGGAGGACCTGGAAGCCACCATCAAGCAGGTGCCGCAATGGGAACGCGAAGCCCGCGCCAAGCTGCGCGAGCTTGACCAGGAGGTGGTGTCCTTCGCCATCAGCCATTTGATGGACGAACTCAAGGATCGCTATTCCGACCTGCCCGAGGTGCTGAGCCATCTGGATGCGGTGGCCGAGGACATCGCCGAGAACGTCAACGATTTTCTGGAAGACGACGAGGCGGGTGAAGACGAGCGGACCAAGCCTCGCCGCCGGCCCGGCGGCGAGGGCGGCATGCGCCGCTATCGCGTCAACGTGCTGGTCAACAACGCCGCCACCGGCGGCGCCCCGGTGGTGTACGAGGACAACCCGACCCAGCCCAACCTGATCGGCCGGGTCGAGCATTTCGCCCATTACGGCGCCCTGCTGACCGACTTCAATCTGATCAAGGCCGGCAGCCTGCACCGCGCCAATGGCGGCTATCTGGTGCTGGACGCCCACAAGCTGCTGATGAACCCCTTCGCCTGGGAGGATCTGAAGCGGGCACTGAAGGCGCGCGAAGTGGGCATCGAAAGTCCCGGCCAGAGCATGGGCCTGATGAGCACCGTCACCATCGAGCCCCGGCCGATCCCGCTGGACCTCAAGGTGGTGCTGATCGGCGACCCCATGCTGTATTACCTGCTGTCGCACCACGATCCCGAATTCGCCGAGCTGTTCAAGGTCGCCGCCGATTTCGATTGGCGCATGGATCGTGACGACGCCGCCATCCTGGGGGTGGCCCGGTCGGTGGCGACGCTGACCCGCAAGGAAGGCCTGCGCCCGCTGGATCGCGGCGCCGTCGCCCGCGTGATCGAACAGGCGTCGCGGCAGGTCGAGGATTCGCAGAAGCTGTCCACCCACATGGCCAGCCTGGCCGATCTGGTGCGCGAGGCCGATTACTGGGCCGGGCGCGGCAATGCTGCCGTGATCGGCGCCGCGCACGTGCAGCAGGCGGTGGACGCCTCGACCTACCGTCAGGACCGGGTGCGTGAGCATGTGCAGGAGGAAATCCGTCGCGGCATCGTCCATATCGACACCGATGGCGCCGCCATCGGCCAGATCAATGGGCTGGCGGTGCTGGAGTTGGGCCGGTTCTCGTTCGGGCGGCCGTCGCGCATCACCGCGCGGGTCAGCCTGGGCAAGGGCGACGTGGTGGATATCGAGCGCGAGGTCGACCTGGGCGGGCCGCTGCACGGCAAGGGCGTGCTGATCCTGACCTCGTTCCTGGCCGGGCGTTTCGGCGCCGATGGGCCGCTGTCCTTGGAAGCGCGGCTGGTGTTCGAACAATCCTATGGCGGCGTCGATGGCGACTCGGCCTCGTCCACGGAACTGTATGCCCTGCTGTCCGCCCTGGCCGAGTTGCCCATTCACCAGGGCTTCGCCGTCACCGGTTCGGTCGATCAGAACGGCAATGTTCAGGCTATCGGCGGCGCCAACGAAAAGATCGAAGGCTTCTTCGATCTCTGTGTGGCGCGCGGGCTGACCGGGCGCCAGGGCGTACTGATTCCCGCCACCAATGCGCAGCATCTGATGCTGCGGCGGGACGTGGTCGAGGCCTGCCGCCAGGGCAGGTTCGCCATCTATCCCATCGCCACCATCGACCAGGGCATCGAGTTGCTGACCGGCGTGCCGGCCGGCAAACGTGACGGGCGCGGTGATTATCCGCCCGGATCGGTGAACCGCAAGGTCATGGCCCGGCTGGCCACCTTCCACCGGCGTCTCGAAGCGGCGCATGCCGGCAATCTGGGCGGTGGCCGCGACAATGGACGTAACGGACGCTGACCGGACGGCGAGGGAAATTTAAGGGTTCATCGCGGATTAGCGGGGAGGCGGCCCCCTTACCATCCCGGAAGCCGTCATGCCCGCGCTTGACGCGGGCATCCACGTGCGGGCGCCCAATCCATTGTTGCCAATAGCCTTTTCGCGGAAATACGTGGATCGCCGGGTCAAGCCCGGCGATGACGTTGAAGGCAAGTTTCCCGGAATTCCACGATGAGCCAATTTAAGACAGTTAGATCGTGATGCATATCACGATCTAACTGTGTTGCGGATGCAACAGTGTGACTCGTTTGAATCACTCCAAACAGATAGGGGCTTCCCATAGGGGGCGTGTGGCCTATATGAGTCCCACGAGATATCGTGTTGCCCCCGTTTGGACACATGCTGACCCGCTCGCTCCTGACTGCGCTCTGCCTGATTGCCGCCGTGGCCCCCGCCTCGGCCGGCGAGGTGCGCCCGCGTCTGGTGGCCGGCGGCATGAACCCGGTCACGCCCGAGCTTCGCACCGAATTGTTCAGCACCAAGAACGGCTTTTCCGCCGGTGCCGCCTCGGGCGAGGCGTCGTCGCCGGATCGCGGCCGCATGGCGCTGGGCGGCTATGCCGCCTTCGCCTTCAGCGACATGACGCTGTCGTCGTCGTTCAAGGATGCGGGCGACACCTCGGTCGCCGATTTCTCGGCCGCCTATACCGGCTTTGCCGCCGACAGCGTGGCGACCTTCCGTCTGGGCTATGAATGGGGCCGCGCCCAGGCCTTCAGCGTCAACCCCGCCCAAGCCGGCCTGACCGCCTTTACCGGCGGGCTGGATGCGGGCCGCCCGATGGGCGATCTGTCGATGACGCTATCCTTCACCCACGACGTCACCCCCGCCCTCAGCTTCGGCGGCTACGCCGCCGCCAGCCACGCCAAGGAAGACGAACGCAACTCGGAAAACAGCCTGCGCTTCGGCGCCGGGCTGGGCTACAAGTTCTAGCTGTCGCTTCGGTCGCGGGCGGGGCGCTTGCGATGATGTGACGCGGACATGAAGAAAGCCGCTGGGCGGACCTCAAGAGGTTTGCTTGAGGTGCGGACAATCTTAGACCGCATCGCCCGGTTTCACCCGACCATGCCGATCCGCGATGCCTGCTATGGGCCGTTAAGAGACGGTCCGGTGACGGGACAAATACCCGACATTGCGCCGAGCAGGGGCTACTGCAAAGCCGTCTGACGTAGCGGTTTCTCCGCTGGCATTGCGAGGGGTTTGTGCGATGCGGTGGATGGTGTGATGTTGGCGGCACCTTACATGTACCCTCGTGCCGTAATCGCCGCGCGGCGGGGCGCCAGAACGGAGTGGCAGGTGACAGGTAGCGACATGCCAGGGCGTGAACATTCCCCTGAAAACCACAGTAAAACGAGATTTCCGCCTGCACCGCGAAGCGGGTGCACGACCCAATTGACCAGGACCCCGATCCTGGTTACCGACGCAAGCGGCGACCGCGATCCCATCCTTTTGCCAATGCGGCCTTCCTGTCCTTCTTCGGCTATGACGAAAAAGACGTGGTCGGGCGAGAAGCGAGCATTTCGCCCAGCCGCTTGCCCTGGTCGCCATGGAACTGGTGACCAATGCGGTGAAACACGCCTTCCCACGGTGCCGGGCCGGTCGGGTGCACGTCGGCCTGGCACGCCATCAATGCTGCGGTGGCAGCGGCAGGTAAGAAGAAAGGCAAAGCGCACGAACGAGGGGGCCCTCAAGAAGCGTCGGAGAAGCTCCGTTCTCCGAACAGAGGTGCGGCGCCGGCTCTCGACACAAACCGCTCAAAGATTGCGGCTGCGCCGCGCAACCGCGTGGTAAAGCAGCAGCGCGATGACGGCGCCGATGACGGCGACGAACAGGCTCCACAGGTTGAAGCCGGTGACGCCGACGCCCCCCAGGGTATTGAAGAGCGCTCCCCCGATCATCGCGCCGACGATACCGATCACGATATCGAGCAAAAGCCCCTGGCCGCTCTTGTTGACGATCTTACTGGCGATGAAGCCGGCAATCAGGCCCAGAACCAGCCACGCAAGAATGGACATCCGCAACCTCCCGCAACTCAATGATATCGGAGTGTGAACGGCCCGGCTGGCGGACCCGTTCCCAACCGCCGGATGGATATCGCGTTCGGCGGGTCAATTTATTGGCCGAATGTTGCCTGCGTCTGGCCCTTTGACCCGGGCACGACGTTCACAAGGATGCCCATGTCGTGGAAAGGCGCTCGCGGTGAACCTCGTCATTGCTGTCGGATGTCTTGCCCTTGCCGTCGCTTTTGCCGTGCAGGCGGTTGCCAGCTTGCGCACAGGCATCAAACTGATGGGGTTGATGACAGCGATCACCGCCGCCTCGACTGCGTTCATCGGGATCTGGGTGCTGTGGGGCAGTTGAGCCCTGCGAACGGCTTCCTCGCCTCTATCGGTGCCAGGGCATGAACAGCCGGGTGTAGCCTTCAAAGGTTTTGAACCAAATCTGCTGCCACTGGCGGGTTAGCCCAAACGGATCCATGAGGGCGAACAATTGCGCCTGTGCAGGATCAGGCCGCACCTTGTCTGTCAGCGGCGTGTCGCCCCATATCGGCTTGTCCAGAGGAACCTTTCCCGGTTCAGGCGCCACCTGTAGGTCGACTTCTATCGGCCCGCGGTCGCGTAGCGAATTCTTAGACGGCAGTGCCGTGACCAATTCGGTCATGTTGGCGAATTGTTGTTCGGGCAGGCGCTGGAGGAAATCCATGGCGCGCGGAGAAATATCATGGTTCGCCGCGAACCTGAGGACTTGCGCGCGGTTGCAGGGAAAGCTCAACCCCACCAGCGCCTGGGTGATAAATTGTGCCATGGCGGGCCTCCAGCTGTTACTGAGGGGTAAACCCACCAAAGCCGCCTTCTGTTCGCAAGGTTGCCCCTACATCTCCATGGAAGTGAGCGAAAGGGCCATGGAGGTGGAATGGACCGGCCAATCGGCACTGACGCGGTCAGACATCTTCGGCCTTATGCCATCCCGTCAACGGCACGAAGCCTCTGGCAGGTTTCGGCCACCGGCGCCGCGTTCGCCGCCCTGTTCTGCGGCGCCCTGATCCTGGCCGAAAAGGTCGGCTATCTGGCGGCATTCGCGGTCGCTCCACTCGCAGGGCTGTTTTTGCTGCGACTTTTCATTATCCAGCATGATTGCGGCCACTACTCGTTTTTCCGTCAGCGCTGGGCCTGCAATCTTGTGGGGCGAACCATCGGCGTCATCACATTGACCCCCTATCATTGGTGGAAGCGGGAACATGATTGGCACCATGCCACCACGGGCAACCTGTCGCGGCGCGGGCGGGGCGACATCAAGACGCTGACCGTCGCGGAATATCGCCAATTGTCCCGCCTGCGGCGGTGGGGCTATCGGCTCTACCGGCACCCTGTCGTCTTGTTCCTCATCGGGCCCCCCTACCAATTCATCATTCGCCACCGCTTGCCGATCGGGCTGCAACGCGGGGACACCCGGTCGTTCAACAGCATCATGGGGACCAACCTTGCCGTGGCCGCCCTCGTGTTCTGCGGGGGGACTCTCTTCGGCTATGAACGGTTCTTGACCGTCGCGCTTGCCGTGACGGTGGTCGCCGACGTGGCGGGTGTCTGGATTTTCTTTGTGCAGCACCAGTTCGAGACAACGTACTGGCAGCGTCAGAGCCACTGGCGCTTCGTTCCCGCGGTCCTGAAGGGATGCTCCTGTTACCGGCTACCGAAACCGCTGGAATGGGTCACCGGATGGATCGGCTATCACCACATCCATCACCTGGCGCCGCGCATCCCCAACTACCGGCTGCGCGCGGCGCACCAATCGCTCGGGCACCTGCTGCCGGCAACAGAATTCGGCCTGCGGGCCGGCTTCATGGCGGCCCGCCTTGCGTTGTGGGACGAAGACAGGCAGCGTTTGGTCCCTTTCAAAGCGGTCTTCCAGATCCTTACTTGGACGCGTACCTTAAGTCGGGAAGCGCCTTCAGGGCCTCCTTGGTGCCGCCCGCAAGCACGATCTTCTCGCGCGTGACCTTCAGGCTTTCGAACGGCACCGCCACCAACCGGTCGCCCAATCCGAGGAAGCCGCCAACCGACAGCACGGCGAACGGCCGCTTGTTGTTGGGTTCGAGCAGAAGGTCGTCGATGGTGCCGATCACCTCGTTCGCGTCGTTGACCACCGAACTTCCAAGGATCTTCGACGCGCGATAGCCGGCGGCGATTTTCTCGACATCCACATGCTCGATGGTCGCAGTTTGGCGCGCGCCTTGTGCCATCACCGGGGTGGCGAAGGCGGCGGCGAGAACGACCGCCACGACAGCGAAAGCGTGCTTCTGCATGGACCTGCCTCCCTCACGTCGAGCGTTTCAGGCGAGCGTAATTGCAGGCGTCGGCAAGAGTGTCATAGCGATAAGGGCCGTAGTGGAAAGCCGTGCCGTCGAACGTTATGCCGAACTCAGCCATCTGCCGGCGTTCGGCATCGGTCGGCTCCATCGGAGCAGCCCATTGCGAAGTTTCGCCCCGTGGCGGATGCGCCCCCTTGGAACGGTCCTGCCGGGCGCAGGCGAGGGCGTCGGCCAGGCGATCGTAGCGGAACTCGCGGTAATGATAGTGGCGGCCATCGAAGGAAATGCCGAGTTCCGCCGCTCTTTGCCGCTCATTGTCCGAAGGCTGAGGCATGGCGAGCGCCTTTGCTGATTTCTACATCAGCTTAGTCCCCGGACACCCGGCCAAACCACGGATTGGAAGAGGTAGTGCGATCGCGCAGCGGGCGAGACCCTCAGGCGCTCATGGCCTGGACGGTGGCCACCAAGGTGTCGGCCCGGAATGGCTTGGACAGGATGTGCCCCGAGGCGAAACCCGCCGGCAGGCTCTCGCGGCCGTAGCCGGTAAGAAAAGCAAAGGGGATGCCGCGGGCGGCAAGCACGTCGGCCACCGGAAAGATCGCCTCGCCGCGCACATTGACGTCGAGCAGGGCCATGTCCATCCGGCCGTTGCGCGCGGCATCGAGCGCCTGATCCAGGCGTCCGAACGGACCGACCACCTCATAGCCGGCGTCAGTCAGCGCCATCTCCAGGCCCATCGCCACCATCATCTCGTCCTCGATCACCAGGATGCGCCGGTGCCCGCCGTTGCTCGTCATTGCTTTGACCTTTCGGCATCGTGAATGTTCTGGTCGGTCGCGGGGATGACCAGCGTGGCGACCACACCTTCGGGGCGGTAGTCGACGGCGGCGCGACCGCCCAGCTCGAAGGAAAGGCTGCGGCCGATCAATTCGCTGCCAAGTCCGGTGCGCTCCGGCCGCCGGACCGGCGGGCCGCCGGTCTCTCTCCACGTCAACACCAGAACCCGTCCCTCCTCGCCGTCCCCAAACGCCCATTCCAGGGCCAGGCGACCCTCGCGGTTGGAAAAGGCGCCGTATTTCACGGCATTGGTGGCAAGTTCATGGATGACGATGCCAAGGGTGGTGGCCACACGCGGCCGCAGCTCAACCTTCGGCCCCTTCAGGGATGCGCGCCCGCCCTCGAGCACGAAGGCATCCAGTTCGGCCTGCAGCAATTCTCCCAGATCGACGTCCGACCATTCCTTGGCCGACAGGATGTCGTGGGTCTTGGCGAGACCGTGGATGCGCCCGATGAATCCTTCGCAAAAGTCGGGAACGCTGGCCGAACGCCGCGCCATTTGGGCCGCCATGGACGCCACCACCGCCAGGATGTTCTTGACCCGGTGGTTGAGTTCGGCCGCCAGCAAGCGCTGGCGTTCCTCGGCATGAACCATGTCGCTGACGTCCAGGAAGGTGACGATCGCCCCGTTCACCTTGTCGTACATGGTCTGATAGGGAACGATCCGCATCAGGTAATAGGCGCTGCCGTCGCGGCGGACGACCTTGCGTTCGATCGGCTCCGATTCTGCCACCACCGCATGGACGTCTTCGACGAGGCGTTCGTAATCGATCAGGCTGACGATGTCGGCCAGCGATCGTCCACGGTCCGATGGGACCAGCTTGTAGATTTCGCACATTGCCGGCGTGAAGTTGCGGATGATCAAATCGCCGTCAAGGAAGACCGTCGCAATGCGGGTGATGTCGAGCAGATTGCGCAAGTCCGCACTGGCGCGGTCAAGCTCGTCGACCTTGCTCGCCAGTTCGGCGTTCACCGTCGACATTTCCTCGTTGATGGACTGCAGTTCCTCCTTCGAAGCCTCCAGTTCTTCGTTGGACGATTGAAGCTCCTCGTTGAGCGACAGCAATTCCTCGTTGCTGGACTTCAACTCCTCGGTGGCGGTCTCGTATTCCTCGACGGTGGTTTGCAGCCGCTCGCGGGTCTGCCGCAAGTCCTGTTCCAGATGAAGCAAGGCACCGTCGCGGTCGGCGGCGCGGGACAACTCGGCACGCGCGTCGTCCTCGGCACTGCGCACGGGGCCTATGTCCGTGAAAATGACGACCCAATACGGCTGCCCGTCGATTTCGGGCAAGGGCTCGATGGCAATGTCGACCGTCTGAATGCCGCCGTCAAGCTGCACCGGCACGTTCTCGCGCAACGCCGCCCGCCCGGTCTCCTGAACCTCGCGCATGGCCGAGCGCAGCGGCAAATTGAGGCCGCCCCGCGCCATGGAAAGGAGGTTCCGGGTGGGGGCGCCGGCGGGCGCTTCCAGATATTTTCCCGTGCGCGCCGAGAAGTGAATGACGTCGCCGTCCCGATTCACCAGGACATGGGCGGGCGCATAGCGCTCCAGCACGCGTCTTTCCAGATGATGCACCGCGTTGTCGCCCTTGCCGGTGCGCTGCGGTGCGGTGCCGCGGGCCGGTCGGGTGCCGCTTGCCGCGTTGAGCGTCGGCAGCACCGGCAGGCGCGCCGGAATGTCCTTGCGCTGATAGATCCGATGCTTCTTGTCCAACGGGGCGAACAGATCGCCGTGCTGCGTCAGGTTCTCGGCGCTGCCGAGAAACAGGAAGCCGCCGGGTCGCAGGGCATAGTGGAACAGCGGAATGACCCGGGATTGCAGGTCGGAATTGAAGTAGATCAGCAGGTTCCGGCACGACACCAGATCGATCTGGGAAAACGGAGGATCGCGAAAGATGTTGTGGGGCGAGAACAGGCAGCACTCTCGAATGTCAGGCGACACCGTGTAGCTTTCGCCCTCGCGGACGAAAAACCTATCCCGACGCTCGAGCGACAGGCCCGTCAGCAGATTGGCCGGATAGCGCCCCAATCGGGCAACCCCCAACGCGTCCTCGTCGATGTCGGTGGCGAAAATCTGGAGACGGGGCGCCGCCGCCATCGTATCCATCTGTTCGCGCAACAGGATGGCGAGGGAATAAACCTCCTCGCCGGTCGCGCAGCCCGACACCCACACGCGAACGCTGTCCCCCTGTCCCTTGCCTTCGAACATCCGGGGCAAGACCAGTTCCGCAAGGCGGTCGAAGGCGGCCGTGTCCCGAAAGAACGCGGTGACGTTGATCAGGAGATCGCGGAACAAGGCCTCCGCCTCGTCCGCATCCGTCTTGATGTGGTGGACATAGGTGGCGAGGTCATCCAGCTGGCAGACCCTCATCCGGCGCTCGACCCGCCGCAGGAAGGTCTTGTCCTTGTAGCGGCTGAAATCGTGGCCGGTGCGCTCTTGAAGGGCGGCGTAAAGCGCCGCCTTGCACTCCTCCACGGTCGCCTGCGGTTCGGTGGCATCGTCAAGGATGCCCAGGCCCATGCGGGCGACAAAGCCTGAAAACCCCTCGGCCAATGCCTCGATTGGGAGCACGCGGTCGACGTAACCCGTGCCGATCGCGGCGTCGGGCATGCCGGAATAGCCGGGGCCGCTGCCATCGCCGCCCTGGGCAAAGGTCATTCCCCCGGCCTCGCGAACCGCCTTGAGCCCGAGCGCCCCGTCGCTGCCAATCCCCGACAGGATCACCGCGATGGCCCTCTCGCCGAAATCCCTGGCGAGGGAGGCGAGAAAGATGTCGATGGGGTTGCGCTCTTTCTGCCGTTGCTTGAGCACCAGATGGCCGTCGACGGCGGTCAGGAGCGAAACCGGCGAATTGAGGTAGATGTGGCCGGGCTGGATCCGTTCGCCATTGCGTGCCGCGACCGTCGGCATGGCGGTGAGCCGGCCGATGATCTCGGGCAACAGGCTATCGCGGTCGGGGGCGAGATGCGTCACGACGATGAAGGCGGCATCCGGCTGCGGCGGCATGCGGCTGAACAACGCCGTCAACGCTTCGACCCCGCCGGCCGATGCGCCCACGCCCACGACGGCGAAGGATGGATTGCTCATTTCATACTTCCAAGCGAAATCGCACGTCCGCCCCCAGCTTCAGCGAACCCAACCTGGGCAATTGGTCACTATAGGGGGACATCCGGACGCTGGATATGGATATGAACTGAATATGGCATGGGCCATAGCGATCCACTACCCAACCACGCCCCGCGCATAATGGATATCCAGCCTTCGCTCTACCACAACGTCTCGCTGTAGTGCTCCTCACCGTCCACCATCCGCCAAAACAGGGCGGTCGCGCTGTCGCGGTCCATCCATCGGCAGCCGATGACATCGGCCACTCCCTCTGACGTGTCCGCGGACGCATGGCGCGGGTGGTCGCATTCCAGGCCCAGGACTTGGCCGCACCGCACTTCGACCACCGCGTAGCATCCGCATTGCCCTTCGACCAGCCGATAGGGCCTGACTTCCAAAATTAGACGGGTATCCATTTGCGTTCTCTCGTGGCAACGGCAGAGCAATGGCCCCGCCTATTGGAGAGATCGGCATGACCAGGAGGGAGCCAACGGATCATCCGCGCCCGATGGGATATTCCGACCAGCATCGTACGCCGAGGTGTAGGACGCCGATCCGCATGGCGAAGCAACGGCCGACGCCCCCATATCCAAGGTGGAACAAGGAAGGAAAGTGAATGCATTCGTCATTGGTCGGCCGCGTCGGCGGCTGCTGGATCGTCGAGGCCCCGGACGGCGATCAATTCGTGCTGTCGTGGGTAAATGTCGTCACGGGGAGCGTGCCGGCCTTTGTCGGAATGAAAGGTGTCATGATCTCGCTGATGGGGGACCGCGGGATATACCGGCGGTTCTATGCCCGCTGGACGTCAGGGACACCGGTCGCGTCCGTGGCCCTTTCGCGGCCAGCCGTCATTCCGGCGGAAGCCGCCGTCTGACCGACTTGGAGGAACGTCCCCCACACCGCACTTTCCCGCCAGAGCATTGCGGGAGGGTGCGGTTGAATGGCGTGTACACACCCGAAGAGGAGAGGGCCGACGCCCTCGTCCACACGGTCGGCGTGGGCCTTGCCACGGCGGGTGCCGGCTGGCTGTTCAGTCGTCTTCTCGATCGCTCTTTCGCGGAAGCCACGGTCCTTGGATTCTATGCCGTCGCCCTGGTGGGAACGCTGGGCATTTCGGCCGCCTACAATCTCGCCAAGGGGCCGATCAAGGATCGCTTGCGGCGTGTCGATCACGCCATGATCTTCGTGATGATCGCCGCCACCTACGCGCCCTTCGTCGTGCTCCGCCTGCCCGACGGGATTGCCATTCCCCTGGGCGTGGCCGTGGGCGGCGGGTGTGTGGCCGGCGCGTTGATCAAGCTGCTGTTCCCCCGCCGCTTCGACCGCCTGTCGGTCGCCCTCTATCTCGGCATGGGATGGGCAATCGCGTGGGCGCTGGGGCCTTTGCGCGCCGGCATCGGCGACCTTCCCTTTACCCTGCTGGTGGCTGGCGGATGCCTCTACACCCTGGGCGTCCCCTTCTGCCTGATGGAGCGCCTGCGTTTCCACAATGCCCTCTGGCATGCCTGCGTGCTGGCCGGGGCGGCAGCACATTTCGCGACCATGGCGGTGGAGTTCGGCTGAGCCTCAGCCCAAGGGCCAGAACAACGGGACCAGGACGGAACCGACGATCACGACCAGAACCGACAGCGGCAACCCCAGCTTCCAGTAATCGCCGAACCGATATCCGCCAGGCCCCATGACCAGGGTGTTGCACTGGTGTCCGATGGGAGTCAGGAAGTCGCAGGCGGCACCGATGGCCACCGCCATCAGGAAGGGATCGGGGCTGACCCCCATTTTATGGGCAAGACTGGCGGCCACCGGCGCCATGATCAGCACCGTCGCGGCGTTGTTGAGGAAGGGGGTCAGGGCCATGGCGGTGACAAGCAGCAGGGACACCGCGGCTGCCGTCGGCAGTTGATCGGCGACCACCGCAAGCCCGGCGGCCATCAGATCGGCTCCCCCGGTATGGTTGATGGCGTCGCTGATGGGGATCAGGCAGGCCAGGAGGACGAGGATCGGCAGGTCGAGTGCGTCGTAGGCTTCCTTGAGGTTCAGGACCCGAAGCAGGACGGTCAGGACCGCCGCCCCGAAAAAGGCTGCGGTGACCGGCACCAGTTCCAGGGCCACCGCCGCCATCGCCCCGCCCAGGAGGATCAGCGGCAGAACCTCCTCGGGCCGGCGCCCGAGGCCGGTGGCACGGTCGACCAAGGGCAGGCACCCCAATGTTTTTAATGCTTCGAGCATGCTCTCGGCATTGCCCTGCAGCACCACCACGTCGCCAGCCTGAAAGGGAACGTCCCGCAGGTGCGCCGTGATCTTTTGGCCGTGGCGGCTGATGGCGATGAGGGCCAGACCGTGACCGCTTCGCAGGCGCAACTGGGCCGAGGAACACCCGACCAGCAGGGAATTGGGGGAGACCACCGCCTCCACCACGCTGATCCGTCCGGCGGCCATCTCCCGTCGCGTGCCCGTGTCGCTGCCGCCCAATTCCAGTTTGGCCGCATCGACGAACCGTCGCAGGGCGTGGGGATCGCTCTGGATGACGAGGAGGTCGCCAGCCAACAGGGGCCAATCCGCAGCCGGAACATGCCGTCGGCCGTCCTCGCGGACGATCGCGACCACCGCGGCATCACCCTCGCTCAGGGCTTCGAGGTCAGCAACCGTCTTGCCGACCAAGGGCGAGGACCGGGGCAACACGGCCTCGAATAGGTAGGGGGCAACCGTGAACGATGCCTCCGGTTCAGTTCGGCCGCTGCGCCCGCCCGGCAGCAGGCGCCAGCCCACCAGCAGGAAGGCAAGCCCGACGACGACGATGCCCAGCCCGACCGGTGCGAAGTCGAACATGCGAAAGGGCACCCCGAGGATCTCTTCCCGTACCCGCGACACAAGGATGTTGGGTGACGTGCCGATCAGCGTCACCAAGCCGCCGATCAGCGACCCGAACGCCATGGGCATCAGCAGTTTCGAGGGCGGGGTTCCGGTCCGGCGCGCCATCTGCACGGCAATGGGCAGGAAGATCGCCAGGGCGCCGACGTTTTTCATCAGGGATGACAGGACGGTCACACTGACCGTCAGAACCGCGACCTGCCGCCCCGTCGTCGTCATCATGGGCTGAAGCCGGCGGAGCGTTCGGCCAATCAGGTTGGACTTGCCAATGCCGGCGCTCACCACCAAGGCGGAGGCAACAATGATCACCACCTGGTCGGCAAAGCCGAGGAATGCCTGATCCACAGGAACCACGCCCGCCCCCATGGCGGCAAGCAGCCCCAGCATGGCGACCAGGTCGTAGCGAAGCCGGTTCCAAATGAATAACGCCATCATGACGGCGATGATGGCGAAGATGGTCGCTTGATCGAGGCTCACGGAAGGCTCCCTCCCGTGGTTTCACCCGCAGACACACGGCGCGCACAACTGGCAGACGGATGCCACAGCCCAGTTGGCGGCACAGCACCAATGCGCGCTCGTGTTCCTCGACGAAGTGCTGCCGGACTCCAACCGCGGACTTACGGCGACAGGCCACTGCGCCGACGGTCGGGTGTTTGTCGTCGAACTGGAAGGCGCAAGGGCACTTTGTCCTGAGCCAGGTGTCCCAATCGTAATTTCGAGGTCAAAGGCGCCACGTCTCGCTCAAGGGTGACCACGTGGCGCAGACGCCGGTTCATGCCCCCCTTCCGAGTCCCACGCCACCTCCTGCTCCGTCTGCTCGGCGCGCCTACGGGCGCGGTTCAGTGCCCGGAGGGCCGCTGCCTTCCTTTCCGGGTCGGTTTTCCGGTCATATGCCCGCTGAAGTTCATGAATGTTGACCATACGGCCTCCATTGCGCCTCACTGGAGAGACGCCGTGTCCGACATCTTCCGCGAACGCAGGAGGCCCGTCCTCATCAGGCGGGCCTCCGGTATGCTCTGTCCGGTTGCTATCCGGCAGCTTCAGGCTCTTTTTGCCTTACTCACCTTTGGTAATCCAATGGCGGGCGGGGCTAGATCCGCCTACAAAGCTTCTAGTTCCGTAATTGATCACGCGGGGTCTCGGATGCAAGTCGCTCAAATGGCACGGCGTGCAGAAAGCTGTCAGGGGCGCGGCCCGGATCAAGCTGATCGCAAGCAGAACTCCTCGGCAACGAAACCGAGGAGCCCTATCGAGCGTTATATCTCCGTGCTCTCTGCGAGATGCAGCGCGTCCTCTATGTCGACGCCAAGGTAGCGGACCGTGCTCTCGATCTTGGTGTGGCCAAGCAGAATCTGCACGGCTCGCAAGTTGCCCGTCTGTTTGTAGATGATGGACGCCTTGGTGCGGCGCAGAGAATGCGTCCCGTAGTCCTCCGGACGCAGACCGATCCCGGTCACCCATTCATCGACGAGACGTGCATACTGCCGGGTGCTGATATGCTTGGCGTGATTGACCCTGCTGGGAAACACGAAGTCGTCAAGCGTCCCTCCTCGACGTTCGAGCCAGGCAAGAATGCTGCCCCGAGCCGGTTCAAGGATCTCGAACTGGACCGGCCGGCCGGTCTTCTGCTGAACGACGATCGCCCGTGAGCGAACTTGGCCGCCTCTGACAAGATCCCCGATTTTCATTTTGACGATGTCGCACCCACGCAGCTTGCTGTCGATCGCCAGGTCGAACATTGCGCGGTCACGCAGCCTCTGCTCTCGATCCAACCAGAATCGTATAGCCCAGACTTGCTGCGGCTTCAGCGCACGCTTGGCGCCAATTTTTCTGCCCGCGTTCCACGGTCGCTGATCTTTCGCACATGGATCATATTCGGAGCGTCCCATAGCCATTCTCCTTGGGGCCAGTTGTGACCGAAGGAGAGTTGGCGTTGTTCCATTCCGCGCTGAAGGGGAGGGCCGACAATGGTCAGCTCGCATATTGAACGCAGGTCCGCTTTTGGGACTGACACAAGCCACGGAGCGACCGAAATGGGCGCTACGCCGTCATTCGGTGGCACCAACAGTCTCCAATGCCTGGATATGTGGATGGCCCGGCCGTGAAATCCGCGAAGCGCCGACGCTTTCTTCCTCGGTTGTGGCCCCTCAAAAGCGAAAGGGCGCCCGCTTTCGCGAGGCGCCCTCCACACTTCAACCAACCCCCGCCGGGAGGACCCGGCGGGGGTTTTCATTCAGGGGCAAGCGGGCTCAGGCGCCCATCTTGATCTTCAGGTTCTCGTCCAGCTTGTCCAGGAACTGCTGGGTGGTCAGCCACGACTGGCCGGGGCCGATCAGGATGGCCAGGTCCTTGGTCATGAAGCCGGATTCCACGGTTTCCACGCACACTTCTTCCAGAGTGATGGCGAACTTCGCCACCTCGGGGGTGTTGTCGAACTGGGCGCGGTAGTACAGCGCGCGGGTCCAGGCGAAGATCGAGGCGATCGGGTTGGTCGAGGTTTCCTTGCCCTTCTGGTGCTCGCGGTAATGGCGGGTCACCGTGCCGTGGGCGGCCTCGGCCTCGACGGTCTTGCCGTCGGGGCTCATCAGCACCGAGGTCATCAGGCCCAGGCTGCCGAAGCCCTGGGCGACGGTGTCGGACTGCACGTCACCGTCATAGTTCTTACAGGCCCACACGAAGCCGCCCGACCACTTGAGCGCCGAAGCGACCATGTCGTCGATCAGGCGGTGTTCGTAGGTCATGCCTTCCTTGTCGAACTGGGCCTTGAACTCCTTCTCGTAGACTTCCTGGAAGATGTCCTTGAAGCGGCCGTCATAGGCCTTGAGGATGGTGTTTTTGGTCGACAGGTAGACCGGCCACTTCTTCAGCAGGCCGTAATTCATGCACGCCCGGGCGAAGCCACGGATGGATTCGTCCAGGTTGTACATGCCCATGGCGACGCCGGCGCCGGGGAAGTCGAACACTTCGTGCTCGATCACCTCGCCGTCCTCGCCGACGAACTTCATGGTCAGCTTGCCGGGGCCGGGCACCTTGAAGTCGGTGGCCTTGTACTGGTCGCCAAAGGCATGACGGCCGATGACGATCGGCTGGGTCCAGCCGGGAACCAGACGCGGCACGTTCTTGCAGATGATCGGCTCGCGGAACACGGTGCCGTCAAGAATGTTCCGGATGGTGCCGTTGGGCGACTTCCACATCTTCTTGAGATTGAATTCCTTCACCCGCGCTTCGTCCGGGGTGATGGTCGCGCATTTCACGCCGACACCGTACTGCTTGATGGCATTGGCCGACTCGACGGTGACCTTGTCGTCGGTGGCGTCGCGGTTTTCGACGCTGAGGTCATAGTACTTCAGGTCAACGTCGAGATACGGCAGGATCAGCTTGTCCTTGATGAACTTCCAGATGATCCGCGTCATCTCGTCGCCGTCGAGTTCGACGATGGGGTTGGTGACCTTGATCTTGTTCATGCTCACATCCTCGTTCCAAACGGCGGCGGGATTACAAACGGCTCAAATGGCGGCCAGGGCCGCGTTCAGGGTGGCGCTGGGGCGCATGGCCTTCGAGGTCTTGTCGAAGTCGGGCTGGTAATAGCCGCCCATGTCCACCGGCTTGCCCTGAGCGGCGATCAGCTCGGCGTTGATCTTGTCTTCGTTGTCGGCCAGCGCCTTGGCCAGCGGCGCGAAGCGGGCCTTCAGCTCGGCATCCTTGTCCTGGGCGGCCAGCGCCTGGGCCCAATAGAGCGCCAGGTAGAAGTGGCTGCCGCGGTTGTCCAGCTCGCCGACCTTGCGGGCGGGAGAGCGGTTGTTTTCCAGGATCTTGCTGTTGGCCTGATCCAGGGTGTCGGCCAGAACCTGGGCCTTGGCGTTGTCGAAGGTCTGGGCCAGATGCTCCAGCGACACGCCGAGCGCCAGGAATTCTCCCAAGGAATCCCAACGCAGGTAGCCTTCCTCCTGGAACTGCTGGACGTGCTTGGGGGCCGAGCCGCCGGCACCGGTCTCGAACAGGCCGCCGCCGGCCATCAGCGGCACGATCGACAGCATCTTGGCGCTGGTGCCCAGCTCGAGGATGGGGAACAGGTCGGTCAGGTAGTCGCGCAGCACGTTGCCGGTGACCGAGATGGTGTCCTGGCCCTTGCGGATGCGCTCGAGCGAGAAGCTGCAGGCGTCCTCGGGGCTGAGGATGCGGATGTCCAGGCCGGCGGTGTCGTGATCCTTGAGGTACTTTTCCACCTTGGCGATGATCTGGGCGTCGTGGCCGCGCTTGGCATCCAGCCAGAACACCGCCGGGGTGTTGGACAGGCGGGCGCGGGTGACGGCCAGCTTGACCCAATCCTGAATCGGCGCGTCCTTGGTCTGGCAGGCGCGGAAGATGTCGCCGGCTTCCACCGGCTGCTCCAGCAGCACCGCGCCCGAGGCGGTGTCGACGATGCGCACGGTGCCCGCGGCGGCGACCTCGAAGGTCTTGTCGTGGCTGCCGTATTCCTCGGCCTTCTGGGCCATCAGGCCGACATTGGGAACGCTGCCCATGGTGCGCGGATCGAAGGCGCCGTTCTTTTTGCAGTCCTCGATCACCACCTGATAGATGCCGGCATAGCAGCGGTCGGGAATGACCGCCTTGGCGTCCTGCAGCTTGCCGTCCTTGTTCCACATGCGGCCCGAATCGCGGATCATGGCCGGCATCGAGGCGTCGACGATGACGTCGGACGGCACGTGCAGGTTGGTGATGCCCTTGTCGGAATTCACCATGGCGACGGCGGGGCCGTTGGCGTAGGCCGCGGCGATGTCGGCCTCGATGGCGGCCTTCTTGTCGGCCGGCAGCTTGTCGAGCTTGGCCAGCAGGTCGCCGAAGCCGTTGTTGACGTTGACGCCGATTTCCTTGATGGCGTCGGCGTGCTTTTCGAACACGTCCTTGAAGAACACGGTGACGGCGTGGCCGAACATGATGGGGTCGGACACCTTCATCATGGTCGCCTTGAGGTGCAGCGACAGCAGCACGCCCTGCTTCTTGGCGTCGGCGATCTGCTCGGCGTAGAAGGCGCGCAGCGCGTTCTTGCTCAGCACGGCGGCGTCGATCACTTCACCGGCCTTCAGCGACAGCTTGTCCTTCAGCACGGTGATGGCGCCGTCCTTGGCCACCAGCTCGATGCGGGTGGTGCAGGCGTCGGCCACGGTGGTGGACTTCTCGCTGCCATAGAAGTCGCCGGCGCTCATGTGCGCCACGTGCGACTTGGAGTCAGAGGCCCAGGCGCCCATCTTGTGCGGGTTGTTGCGGGCGTACTGCTTGACGGCGCCGGCGGCGCGGCGGTCGGAATTGCCCTCGCGCAGCACCGGGTTCACCGCCGAGCCCAGCACCTTGCCATAGCGGGCCTTGATGTCCTTTTCGGCGTCGGTCTTGGGGTCCTCGGGGTAGTCGGGGACGTTGTAGCCGTGGGCCTGCAATTCCTTGATGACGGCCTTGAGCTGCGGCACCGAGGCGCTGACGTTGGGCAGCTTGATGATGTTGGCTTCAGGCTTCAGCGTCAGTTCGCCCAGTTCGGTCAGCTGGTCGCCAATGCGCTGGGCCGGCGACAGGTTGTCCGGGAAATTGGCGATGACGCGGCCGGCCAGCGAGATGTCGCGGGTTTCCACGGCGATGCCGGCGGCCTTGGTGAAGGCCTGGACGATCGGCAGCAGGGAATAGGTGGCAAGCGCCGGCGCCTCGTCGACCTGGGTCCAAATGATTTTTGCGTTGGTCATTTTCTTGATGGTCCCCGTTGAAGCCAATCGATGTGTCCGCTGGAGTGTGGTCCACTCTTCTCCGGACAGCCGGGGACGATAGCATTGCGCGCGGCGAACGCAAGCCGGAATGCACTACCTTGGTGTGGGAAACGGGTGGGATTGCCTTCCGGCCTATCCCACCCGTCGGGAATCAATGCCCAGCCAGCGCCAGGCCGCCCCACACCAGCGCGCACGCGGCGGCCAGGACCGCCAGGGCGATCAGCGGGTGGGCGTAAACGATGCCGTCCACGCCGCGCGGCACCCGCTTGGTGCCGGTGATCATGGCGCGGATCAGATCGTCCTTCTTGACCAGGGTATAAAAGGCCACCGCCGCCAGATGGACGGCGACCAGCGCCAGGATCAGCTTGGCGCCGATGCGGTGCAGCGACGACAGCAGCGCCGCCGTCTTCGACGACACCTGGCTGACCAGCGGGCCGTTGGTGACGATGTCGTCGGTGGTGAACAGGCCGCTGACCGCCTGGGCGCCAACGATGCCCAACAGGGCCAGCACGCTGAGCGCGCCCAGCGGATTATGTCCCACCGAACGCACCGCGCCGGCGCGCGCCGCCACCAGATAGTCGCGGATGGCGCGGGGGCCGCGGATGAAATGGGTGAAACGGGCGGTGGGGCTGCCGACCACGCCCCAGCCCAGACGGAACGCCACCAGTACCAGCACCCACACGCCCAGCACCATATGGATGTCGAGAGCACCGAATTCGCCGGTCAGCCACAGGGCGGCGACCAGCGCCACCAGGGCCCAGTGAAACAGGCGGATGGGGTGGTCCCACACCTTGACTTCGGTGGTGTCGCCGATATGCATTCCAATCTCCACGCAGGCTATGCCCGGCCAATGTTCCAAGCCTTAGGGCCGGGGTCAACACGAAGGTGGTGGGGGGTGGCACCTCGCCGGTTGCCGGTGCCGCCGCAAGTCGCTAGGGTGATTGCCGTACCATTCCGCTTTGTCTAGGCGTCGCCGCTTGTCCCGTGCCGTTCTGATCGCCGCTGTCGGTTTTGCCGTCGCCGTTGCCGCCCTCGGCCTGACCGTTTCCCTGGATTCCAGGGGCGAGAGAGGGGGGGAAGCCCCAAGGCCGATCCCGTCCATGACCGAGCCGCTTGCCAAGGCCCCCGCCGTGGGGCCCAGCTTCGACGTGGTGCGGGTGGGCGAGGGGGGCGACATGGTGGTCGCCGGTCGCGCCCAGCCCAAGGCCGAGGTGGTGCTGTGGGCCGATGGCCGCGATCTGGGCCGCGCCGCTGCCGACGAACGCGGAGAATGGGTTCTTGTTCCCACGCTGCCGCTGGGGCCGGGCGCGCTGTCGTTGTCGCTCGAGGCCCGCAATCCCAACGGCGAGACGGTGCGGTCGATGGCTCGGGTGATCGTGGTGGTTCCCGCCGGCACGGCACAGCCGCCCCTGGCGCTCGAAGCGCAGGGCGAAGGCGGCTCGCGGCTGTTGCTGGGGCCGGGTGGTGGCGACGGCGGTTCGGTGTCGGTCGACCTGATCGATCGCGACGAGGCGGGCGCCCTGTTCATCGGCGGGCATGCCCCGGCTGGGGTGGCCCTGCAGCTTTATTTCGACAACACCTTCCTGGGGCGCGTTCAGGCCGATGCCGAGGGGATGTGGCGCCTGCGCGCAGCCGGCAGTGTGGCCAGGGGCATGGTGCGGGCCGATCAGGTGGACGAACGCGGCATGGTACGTGCCCGCGTCGAAGTGCCGGTGGCGCCGCCCACCACCGAAATGTCGGCCGGCAACGATGGCGTGCTGGTGGAACCCGGCGCCTCGCAATGGACCATCCGCCGCGGCCAGGGCGGCGGCGGTGCCTACACCATCATCTATGGTGCCGACCGCGAGCGGGCTCGCGATCCCGGCCGGCAGTACCCCGGTCAGATGACGCAACTTCCCAAGAAATAGGCAGGGGTCAGCGGCGCCCGGTCGGCTTGGGCAGGGGGCGGCGGCGCCATTCCGGGCGCAACGCGCTTTCGCCCGGGCGGGCGGGGGCCATGGGTGGGCGGATGTAGGTGGCGATCAGGTCGAGATACGGCGCCACCGGCACCAGGATGGTGGCGGCGGCGGCCACCACGTTGGTGGCGGTCAGCGGCTGCGCCACCGGCGCGGCGCCGGCCACCAGGATGCGGCTTTGGCTGAGGCGGAAGGTGGTGCCCAGCACGTCGTTGGCTTCCAGCACGATCTGCCCCAGGCCGGCGCGGGCGGCGGGGCTTTCGGCGGTAAACGGCAGCGGGCCGACGTCGCCGGCCAGGCGCAGGATGCCGCCGGCGTCGTCGTGCTGATAGCGGCAGGCGAAGCGGATCTGGCGGTAGGTGAAGTCGAACTGGATGATGCCGCCCGACGGAACCGGCAAGGTTTCCAGCGCGTCGATGTCCAGTGGAAGGGTGACGCCACCCAGGTTGAACTTCTTTGCTAGGGCCATCCCCATCCACGGCTTAAAATTTGACGATGTCTGGCACACTACCACGCCATCGGCATGGATTGAACCGCGAAGGCCGGCTATTCCTAGGTATTAACGTGAGCGCCCGAGCGGTCTAATATGCGTCGGCCGTCCCCATGGGCGGCGTCTCTTTCTGAACGAGGTCACCTTGCAGGCTCAAGAAATCTCCCTGGCCAAGTACATCATGCTGCCCGTCCATCGCGAAGGGTGGCCGTTCATCGCCCTGTTCGCCGTCGTGTCGGGGCTGTTGGGCCTGCTGTGGGCGCCGCTCGGTTGGCTCGGGCTGGTGCTGACCGCGTGGTGCGTCTTCTTCTTCCGCAATCCCGACCGCGTCACCCCGGTGCGCGAGGGCTTGGTGGTCAGCCCCGCCGACGGCGTCGTCTGCCTGCTGGGCCATGCCGTGCCGCCCGCCGAACTGGGCATGGGGGCGGAACCGCGCATGCGCATCTCGGTGTTCATGAGCGTGTTCGACGTGCATGTGAACCGCATCCCCATCGACGGCCGGGTGACCGGAATCGCCTATAAGCCCGGCAAGTTCCTCAACGCCTCGCTGGACAAGGCCAGCGAGGACAACGAACGCATGGCCATCCGCATGCAGACCTCGTCGGGTGCCGAGATCGCCTTTGTCCAGATCGCCGGGCTGGTGGCCCGCCGCATCAAGTGCGACGTCTATGAAGGCCAGGAGGTCAAGGCCGGCGAGCGGTTCGGGCTGATCCGCTTCGGGTCGCGCGTCGACGTCTATCTGCCCGACGGCGTCGAGCCCCAGGTGGCGTGCGGCCAGCGTTGCATCGCCGGCGAAACCGTTCTGGCCGACACCAAATCGACCGAGCCGGCCCGGCAGGGAGAGATCCGCTGATGTTCAAGCCCAGGGCAGACCGCGTTCGCCGCGCCAGGGTCATTCGCCCCCCCCGCATCCCCGGTCTGTCCATCAACCGGCTGATTCCCAACATCCTGACGCTGCTGGCGTTGTGCGCGGGTCTGACCTCGATCCGCTTCGGCCTGCACGGGGCCTGGGAAAAGGCGGTTCTCTCCATCATCCTGGCCGGCGTCCTCGACGGGCTCGACGGCCGGGTGGCCCGCCTGCTGCACGGCACCTCGAAATTCGGCGCCGAGCTGGATTCGCTGTCCGATTTCGTCAGCTTCGGCGTGGCGCCGGCCATGCTGCTGTATTTCTGGACCATGCAGGGCGCCGGCGGCCTGGGCTGGGCCATGGTGTTGCTTTACACCGTATGCTGCGGCCTGCGCCTGGCCCGCTTCAACACCATGCTGGGACAGGCCGATCTGCCGCCCTATGCCTACAACTTCTTCACCGGGGTGCCGGCCCCGGCGGCGGCGGGCGTGGTGCTGCTGCCCATGGTGGCCAGCTTCGAATTCGGCAGCGGCTTTTTCAACAGCCCGACCGTGGTGTCGGTGTTCCTGTTGGGCGTTTCCTTCCTGATGGTCAGCACCATTCCCACCTTCTCGTTCAAGAAGGTGCGCATTCCCAACGCCTGGGTGCTGCCCATGCTGCTGATCGTCGGCCTGCTGGCCGCCTTCCTGGTCACCGAGCCGTGGAAGACGCTGGCGGTGGTGGGTGCCGGCTACGTGGCGCTGATTCCCATCAGCGTCCGGTCGTTCCGCCGGCTCAAGGCGCAGGCCGAGAAGATGGCCCAGGCGCCGGCCGAAACCGCCCAGGCGGGCGGCGACGAGGCCCATTGAACCGCCGGTCGGCTGTGGCGCGGGCCTTGGGCTGTGCGCGCCACAGCGTTGCCGGAATGCAACAGTATCGCCAAATCGAACGGGTGAGCGCGCTGTTCGCTTGAGGTGCCACGATCCCTGGGGTAGAACGCTTACAAACCTTGCGAACCAGCCCCAAGGAAGGCACGCAGACATGCGCTCCATGAAGTCTCTTATCGCCGCCGCCGCGCTGATGATCAGCGCCCCGGCCGTTGCCAACGCCCAGTGGTATGTCGGCCTCGACGCCGGCGCCAACTACCTCGAGGACCCGAGCGTCCGTGGCTCCGACTCCGATTGGGGTTGGGTCGGCCTGGGCCAGGTCGGTTACAACTTCGGTGGTCCGAAGGTGGAATTCGAACTGGGCTACCGCAACAACGAGGACATTTCCTCGTTCAGCACCATGGTCAACGGCATCTACGAATTCCTGCCCAACAGCTCGTTCCACCCCTTCCTGGGCGTCGGTGCCGGTTGGGCCTGGCTGGACGGCGATTTCGGCGGCGTCAACGCCAACAATTCCGACAACCGCTTCGCCTATCAGGGCATCGCCGGTGTGGCCTATGACGTCAGCAGCAACGTTGCTCTGAAGGCTCAGTATCGTTACTTCTCGACCCTGGACACCGACCTGGGCCCGAACAACGATCACAACGCCGACTACCACAACCACTCGCTGCTGGTCGGTTTCACCTACAAGTTCGCTGCTCCGGCCCCGGTCGTCGAGCCGACCCCGGCCCCGGCCCCGGCGCCCGCTCCGGCCCCGGCGCCCGCTCCGGCTCCGGCTCCGAAGGCCGCCCTGCAGAAGAACTTCCTGGTGTTCTTCGACTTCAACAAGTCGGACATCACCCCCGAGGCCCAGAAGGTCATCGCTCAGGCCGCCGGTGCCGCCAAGCAGGGCAACGCCGCTCGCGTCGCTCTGACCGGCCACGCCGACCGCTCGGGTTCGGACAAGTACAACCAGGCTCTGTCGCTCAAGCGCGCCAACGCCGTCAAGGACTCGCTGGTCAAGCAGGGCATCCCCGCCGACCAGATCTCGGTCGTCGGCAAGGGCGAGAGCGAGCCGCTGGTCGCCACTCCCGATGGCGTCCGCGAGCCCCAGAACCGCCGCGTCGAGATCGTCCTGCCCTAATCGGCAGCGGTCCCAAAACAAGGCCCCCCGGCGCAAGCCGGGGGGTTTTTGTTTGGTTCATCACGGAATTCCGGGGAACTTGCCTTCAACGTCATCGCCGGGCTTGCCCCGGCGATCCACGTGTTTCCGCGAAAAGGTCATTGGCAACAATGGATTGGGCGTCCGCACGTGGATGCCCGCGTCAAGCGCGGGCATGACGGCGTTCGGGACGGCAATGGGGGGCGCCTCCCCGCTAATCCGTGATGAAC
>DATGXU010000176.1:0-1911 GCA_035298685.1 Magnetospirillum sp.
CGCGGATCACATCATGGCCAGCGGTCAGGTGAACCGCACAAACAGGCCGGACACATGACTGCACCCAGCTCGGTCGCGAAGAACGTCGAATTTCCCTTGCAACGCAGGGGCCGTCCACACATGGGCGCAGGAGCGCCGCGCCTCATATTTGAGGCGCGTCGTCAAAAGGCGTTTTCCGCCCGAACTAGCGGCAGATGTGCTTGACCGCCTGCCATTGGTCGGGCGTCATCGCCGGCGGTCCTGACGGCAGGCTGGCGGCTTCCACGGCCTTGGCGCGGGCCATCGAATCGGGGTGGGTGCTCAGCCACGCGGGAATTCTCGACGATTCGCCGGCAATGCGGATGAAAAAGGCGGCCAGCCCGTGGGCATCCAGGCCGGCCTTGGTCAACAGGGTGACCGCGCCCATGTCGGCGTCGGTTTCATCTTCGCGGGAATAGGCGCCGGCCAGCGCCATGGTGGCGCCGGTGGCCATCAGGCCGGAAGTGTCGCCGGTGACCAGCGTCACCACGAAGCCCACTCCGGTGGCGCGGATCATCGCCGCGGTGGGGTGGCGCAGGCGCAGGTGGGTGAATTCATGCGCCAGCACGCCGGCCAGTTCGCCCGGACCCTCGGCCTTGTCCACCAGCCCCGACAACACCAGCACCGTGCCGCCGGGCAGGGCAAAGGCATTTTGGTCCGATTGCTTGATCACCACCACCCGGCGCGGCCGCAACGACGGGTCCATGCCGGCGGACAGCCGCTCGGTCAGCAGGCGCAGGGCGGCTTCGCCGGCCGGCTGGTTACAGCGGCGGGTTTCCTTTTCCATGCTGTTGGCCAGGGAATCGCCCCACTTCTGCTCCCATTCCGGCGGCACCATGGCGCTGATCCAGCGCGAGCCCGAGGGAACGCCCTTCCACACCGCCATGATCAGCAGGACGGTAGTGGCAAGGGTAGCGCAGATCCTGAGCCAGGGAAGATGCTGCCGCTTGGGTTCGGGCAGCAGGGGCAAGATGGCCTCGCCGTGCTCGACGGTCAGGCGTGCGCCCTCGTCGGCGGCGCAACGCAGGCGCAACTCGGCGCTGCCCCGTGCAACCTGTTCGGCGCGCAGGTCGGCGGCATGCCAGAACGCCACCAGCAGGCCGTCCTCGCCGCGAATGCGCAGGCCGTCCAGGCCGACCGCCACCTGAACCTTGCGGCTGGCGGCGGTATGGCCATCGTTGAAACGGCCCGGCAGGGTCGCCATCAGAACTCGCCGCCGCCGTCGAACACGGCGGCAAGCCCTTCGCCGGTGCCGGGCAGCGCGGCGCGGCTTTGGTTGATGCTGTCCCAATTGGGTTCGCCGCCCATGCGCAGGTGCGTGCAGGCATAGCGGAAGGTGCGCAGCGCGGTCAGCGGGCGCAGGATGCCCCCCGAAAACGCCATGATCAGCCAATTGCCGATCGCCAGCCGGATCAGGCTGCCGGTGGTGGCGTGGATGGCGAACGGAATGCCGTCCAGGCGGGTGTTGGCCACCAGATGGCGCAGGAAACCGGCCCGGTACCACGCCAGCGGCAACGCGGTGGTCAACAGCGCCCATGGAATGGCCAGGCCGTAGCCGATCAGCACGTACATGGCCACTTCTTCTTCCCCGGGGGACTGGCCGGCGACCCAGGCGGCATAGCCGCCGATACCGGCGAAGAAGACCATGCCGCACAGCCACAGCACGGCGAAACGCTTGTACAGCGGCCCCGCCGCCGCGTCGCAGGTGAAACGGCAATCGCCAATGGTGGTGTGGCCCATGCGGTAGCGCGCCAGCGACATTTCGGCCCAGGGCGAGGCCCAGCCCAGGGTCAGCGCGCTGACGATGCCCACGCCCAGGAACAGCAGGGCGTATTCCGACGCCGAACCGGTCTGGCCACCACGGATGCCGCGCCACAGGGTGCGGGTCATCTG
>DATGXU010000177.1:0-7826 GCA_035298685.1 Magnetospirillum sp.
TGACGCCCCCGAGGACATTTTCGACCACCTGTTCGGCCAGCAATTCCGGGGCGGTCGCCCGCGCACGCGCGGCCAGGACGTGCGCGTCAGGCTGAACGTCGAGTTCACCGACGCGGCCCTGGGCGCGGTCAAGCGCGTCAGCGTCGGCGAGCGCACGCTGGATGTCAGCATTCCCGCCGGTCTGAACGACGGTCAGGTGCTGCGGCTGAAGGGGCAGGGCGAGCCCGGCCCCGGCGGCGGCCCGGCCGGCGACCTGTTGGTCGAGGTCGCCGTGTCGCCCCATCCCCTGTTCACCCGCAAGGGCGAGCACATCCATCTGGAGGTGCCGATCACGCTGGGCGAAGCGGTGCTGGGCGGCAAGATCACCGTGCCGACCCTGACCGGCCGGGTGGCGGTCAGCGTGCCGGCCGGCGCCAATTCGGGCACGGTGCTGCGGCTCAAGGGCAAGGGGATCAAGGGCGGCGATCAACTGGTGACGCTGAAGGTGGCGTTGCCCGACCGCGTCGATCCCGAGCTGGCCGAGTTCGTGCGCGGCTGGAGCGCAGCCCATCCCTATGACCCCCGCGCCGCCATGTGAGGCCGCCATGACACCCCGCCCGCCCCATGGCCGGATGGACGCGGCGGCGCTGGCCCGCCAGCACCGCCTGAACCATCTGCGTTCGCTGCTGGTCATGGCGGGCATCGCGGCATGGATGGCCCTGGTGGGGTGGCTGGTGGCCGGCGGGGTGGGAATCCTCTGGTCGGCGGCGGGGGCGGTGCTGACGCTGCTGGTGCAGCCGGTGCGCTCGACCACCCTGTTGAAAGCCCTGTACGGGGCCGTGCCGCTGGAACCGGTGCAGGCGCCGGGCCTCTATGCGCTGGTAACCGAACTGGCCCGCCGCGCCGGGTTGCCGCGCGTGCCGCCGCTGCTTTACATCCCCCGTCTGGAAATGATTGCCCTGTCCACCGGCTGGGGCCGCGACAGTACCATCGCGCTGTCCGACGGCATGCTGCGCGGCCTGCCGGGCCGCGAACTGGCCGCCGTGCTGGCGCACGAAATCAGCCATCTGCGCGTGGGCGACATCAAGCTGCTGCGCCTGGCCGAGGCGGCGGGGCGGCTGACCCGCGTGGTGGCATTGTTCGGATTGATGATGATGGCGCTGTATCTGCCCGAACTGGAAGCCATGGGCGGCGTGCCCTTGCTGCCGCTGGCGCTGCTGGCGGCGGCGCCGGTGGTCAGCGATCTCCTGGCCCTGGCATTGTCGCGCACCCGCGAGTTCGACGCCGACGCCGGGGCGGCGGAACTGACCGGCGATCCCGACGGCCTGATTTCGGCGCTAAGGCGGCTGTCGCTGCTGCAGGGCGAAGGCTGGGAACGCCTGCGCCGGGGGCAGGCGTTCCGCTGGTTGCGTCTGATCCAAACCCATCCCGGCACCGACGAAAGGGTGTCGCGCCTGCGCGAACTGGCGCCGTCGCCCCTGCCGCAATGGCTGGTGCTGCCCGAAGTGATGCTGCCCACTGGTCTGGTCGCCCTGGCCGCCAAGCGTGGGTGGCGGCGCTGAGTCTTGTTTCCTTGACGGTTTCCGGATATCTGTAGCCGCCGGATTTTCGGTTGCGACGACAGAACACAAAGGAGCCCGTCGATGCAGGTCCGTATCTACCGCCCCGCCAAGACCGCCATGCAGTCGGGCAAGGCCAATTCCCAGGCGTGGGTGCTGGAATACGAGCCGGTGGCGCCCAAGAAGGCCGACGCCCTGATGGGCTGGCTGGGATCGGACGACACCACCCAGCAGGTTCGTCTGAAGTTCGCCACCAAGGACGAGGCCGTGGCCTATGCCACCCGCAAGGGCCTGGACTTCCAGGTGGTCGAGCCGGCCCACAAGAAGCCGGTTCCGGCCAAGAACTACGCCGACAATTTCCGCTTCGACAAGCTGGAATTCGGCCGCTTCTGATCGGGTTCAGCGGGCGCCCTTAGCTCAGTTGGATAGAGCACCCGCCTTCTAAGCGGGCGGTCGCTGGTTCGAATCCAGCAGGGCGCGCCAATCCAATCGCCAGGTCAGGCGGCTTGGCTGGGGTCGGGCCGGTTACGGTTCGCCGGGCCGGGCTTGCCCGAGCGACACAAGGCCGCCGTAGCAAAAGGCGCCATGCGGGCAACCGGCATGGCGCCTTTTTCGTATCCGACGGGGAAGGCGGCGCAGGCGCGCGGTTACCGCGCGGAAGAACGGTGCTTCGGCCCATGCGGGGTAGGGGCGGCGGCGTTTACCTTGCCGCAAGGTCGCAGGGGCATGCTGCGTTGCAACACGTTCGCTGACGTGTGCAAAGGAGAAGCAGCCATGACCCTGACCAAAGCTCAACTGGAAACCCTGAAGCGGGCTCCGTTCGTCATTGCCGCCGCCACCGACGATCCGCACGATTTGTGCCGCAAGGGGCTGTTGGCGTGGACGGCGTCGGCCTGGCGCCTGACGGATGCCGGGCAAGCGGCGGTGCTGGCGCACGATGGCGCGCAGGATAAGGACGCAGCTTAACAGGGAGCGGAAAAACGCCTTTCCGGGGCTTTCGTCCTCATTTTCGTCATGCGCGGGCTTGACCCGCGCATCCACGTGGCGCCGCCTATCTTATTGTTTCCAAAGGAAACCATGCGGAGCCGCGTGGATGGCCGTGTCAAGCACGGCCATGACGAGAGGGGCGGTCAGCCTCCAAGGAAGAACGTCGGCGTTCACCCGGCCAGACGCGTCATTTCCCGGCTCCACTGCCGGTAACGATGGTGGAATTCCGCCAGGGCGATGTCGTTGGCGGTGCGGGCGGCGAAGTCTTCCAGCACCGGAATCTGGCGGCGGGCGAAGTCGGCCACGTCCGCCCCGGTCCAGTGGGGCAGCAGGGTGCTGATGCCCAGCAGGACATCGCCGCCGGCCGGGCGCAGCGCCGCCATGCCCAGCTTGTCCAACAGGCCGGGAACGGTGGTCATCAGCGCCGCGCCATAGTGCTTCAGCAGCGGGGCCTGCCGCAGCAATTCGGCCCGCTCGGCGTCGAAATCCGCCCGGTCCAGAATGGTGCGTTCGTGGAAGACGGCCGGCGCGTCGGTGGAAACGTCACAGTCCCAGCCCTTGCGCGGCGTCAACTGGGCCGCCTGCTCGGCCTCTTCCAAATAGGGAAAGAACGGCATGGTGCGGCAGCGCGCCGGCTTGTCGGCGTGGATGGTGCACAGATTGTCGGCGCCCAAGGCGGGACAGGGCAGTGCCTGCGGCATGTAGGCGACGGCGGTGATGCGCAGCGCCAGGTTGCGACGGTCGCGCAGGCGCACGGTGGTGCCCAGCCGGGCGGTCAGGTCGAACGACCGCTGGTTCTGGCGCACCGGCGTCCACATGATCCCCAGCGGGAAACGGTGGGCATGGCTGATCGCGTCGGCCAGGGTCAGCGGCAGCAGCCCGTAACAGCATTTGCCGCAGCCGGTACAGGCGAAGTGGCGTTGTCCGGCCATCAAGCCCCGCAACACTTCTTGAATTTCTGGCCCGAGCCGCAGGGGCAGGGATCGTTGCGCCCCACCTTGGCCACCTGCCGAGGCGCCTGCTTGGGATTCATTTCCCCGTCCACATACAGCCACTGCCCGTTCTCGCGCCGAAACCGCGCCAGTTCGTGGTGGGCGATCTGCTGGCCGTGCATGCGAAAGCGCGCGACGTATTCCACCGTGGCGCTGTCGCCGTCTTCGGCGGTGGCTCGCACCTCAAGCCCTAAGCCTTCGGCTTCGCGCGCCGAATGCTCGACCTCGGCCTGATCCACTTCGCCGCGCATCTCGGGCGCCAGCGTCCGGTCCAGATACTCCATCTTGCCCTGCACGAAGGCGACATAGCGCGAGCGCATCAGCGCCTCGGCGGTGGGGGCGGGGGTGCCGTCCAGCAACGGCGCGCAACAGGTATCCAGCGGGTGTCCGGAGGAACAGGGGCAAAGGCTCATGAAGCAGGCTCGGTCGGTTGCGGTCTAAAGGAAGAATAATGTTGGACGAACTGCGCGGCCACGGCTTTCGCCGACAACTGCGTTCGGGCTGATCGGGGGGATGTTTTCCCAACGGTGGTATGGGAAAGTATACGGCAATTGTCGATGGTGGTCACCATGCCTCCTCCATTGCGGATAACCACAAGGAATTGCGTTCCACACATGGCTCCGATGCAAGGTCATCTGTGGTAACGCGGCCGGGATTCGCAGTATGCTGCGCCGCAATATGGGGTTTGGAGCTAATCCGATGTTGGAAGAGTGGATCCGTAACGTCCCGGTCGCTACCCTGCGTGCCATCGCCGCCGACACCAAGGCGCATGGCAGCCGGATCTGGCAGCTGGCCGTGGTCGAGCTGTTGGTTCGTCAGAACCAGGAAGCCCTGGCCGCCTGAGCGGCGCAAGGGAAGTTACTTTATCCCCCGGTTTGCCGGGTGGACACAAATCGACGGGGCCGCCCGACCGTGTCTTTGACGACAGGTCCGCGGCCCTTCGGTTTTTCCGGGCTCACACATTGCGGTTCGTTTGCTTGAAACGGCGCCCGGCTGCCGATAGATAAACGGCTCCATCACGGCGGAACTGTCATGCGTCTGAATGTCATCGAAGCGGGGGCGGGCAAGCCTCTGGTCATTCTTCACGGCCTGCTGGGCTCGTCGCGCAACTGGGGCGGCATCGCCGGAAAGTTGGGCGAGACCCATCGGGTGCTGGCGCTCGACATGCCCAACCACGGTGCCAGCCCGTGGACCGAGGCCATGGATTACCCCCTGATGGCGCGCGAAGTCGGCCGTTTCATCGAAGAGCACGCCGGCGGCCGCGCCGCCGTCATCGGCCATTCCATGGGCGGCAAGGCGGCCATGACGCTGGCACTGACCCGGCCGGACCTGGTGGAACGTTTGGTGGTGGTGGATATCGCGCCGGTATCCTATACCCACACCTTCGCGCCCTATATCAAGGCCATGCGCGCGGCGCCGCTGGGCACCGCCCAGCGCCGCGCCGACATCGAGGCCGCCATGGCCGACCTGATCCCCGATCCGCGCGTCCGCGCCTTTCTGATGCAGAACCTGGAAGGCGGCGCCGGCGGTTATCGCTGGCGGGCCAATCTGGCGGTTCTGGGGGCGGCCATGGACGACATCCTTGCCTTTCCCCGCTTCGGCGACGACGCCCATTACGACGGCCCGGCGCTGTTCCTGCATGGCGCCCAGTCCGACTATGTGCTGCCCCAGCACGAAGACCTGATCCACGCGCTGTTCCCCAATGCCCGCTACCGCGCCGTCGACGGGGCGGGGCACTGGGTGCACGCCGACAAGCCGGCCGAATTCGTGGCGGCGGTTGCCGAGTTCCTGGGCGAGGCGGTCAGCGTTCCTGCTCGCGGTTGAAGCGGCGCAGCAATTCGTTGCCGCGTCGCACCGCGTCGTCCAGTGCGCTTTGGGCGTCCTTGCGCCCGGCCCAGACCGCATCCAGCTCTTCGTCGATCACGTCGCGAATCTGGACGAAGTTACCCAGCCGCACGCCCTTTGAATGTTCGGTGGGGCGGTGCAGGGTGATCTGCTTGACGGCCACCTCGGTGTCCGGATTGGCGGCATAGAAGTCCTGGCGGCGCGACAGCGAATAGGCTTCGCGGGTGATGGGCAGATAGCCGGTGCGCTGGTGCGAGGCGGCCTGGATTTCCGGCGACGAGATGTATTCGAAGAAGCGCGCCACACCCAGATAGTGGTTGCGGTCGTGCCCGTTCATCACCCACAGGGTGGCGCCGCCGATGATGGAATTTCGCGGCGCCCATTTCACGTCGGGCCAGATCGGCAGCATGCCGATGCCGAAATTCATCTGCCCGTCGCCCTTCAGCTCGGCGAAGCTTGCCGAACTGGCAAACAGCATGGGGCATTCGCCGCGCTTGAAGACGGTCAGCGCCTCGTCGCGGCGGCCATGGGGAACGAACACCCGATTGCGCGTCCACGCGGCCAACTGCTGGATATGGCGCACATGGAAGGGGCTGTTGAACTTCAGCTCGATGTCATAGCCGCCGATGCCGTTCTGCTTGGTGGCGAACGCCATGTCGTGCCACGCCGACAGGTTCTCCAGCTGTATCCAGGATTGCCATTGGGTGGTGAAGCCGCATTTGGCGCCGTTCTTCAGCAGGGCCAGCGCGGCGGTTTCCACCTCGGGCCAGGTCTTGGGCGGGGCGGCGGGGTCAAGCCCGGCCTTGGCGAAGGCGGTCTTGTCATAGAATAGCACGGGGGTGGAACTGTTCAGCGGCATGGACAGCAACTTGCCGTCCTGGCTGGAATAATAAAGCGTCACCGCCGGAATGTAGGCGCGGTCGTCAAAGGGCTGTCCCAGCAGGTCCATCACCTCGTGCACCGGCTTGATGACGCCCTTGGCCGCCATCATGGTGGCGGTGCCCACCTCGAACACCTGCACCACGTCGGGCCGTTGGCCGGTCTTGGCGGCGGCCAGCGCGGCAGCCATGGTCTCCGGATAGCCGCCCTTGTAGACGGGGACCAGGGTGTATTCCCCCTGCGACGCGTTGAAGCCGGCGACCAGATCCGACAGCCATTCGCCCAACTTGCCGGGCATGGCGTGCCACAGCACCAGTTCGGTTGCGGCCCAAGCCGGGACGGCGGTCATGATCAACAGCATGACCAGCATTGCGGCAAACGCCCGCGGCATCATGACACGTCCCCTCTTCCAACCAATCCCGAGGCGTCAGGCTATCTCCGCTTCTGAATAAGATGAGCAGGCGCCTTTATCAACCGTTGTGTGGCCGTGCCCGCCTAACGGGCGCCATTGGGTTAGTCCCGATCAAGATCGTTTCCAAGCAGTTGGCGAAGCTCGGCCATGGCATCATCGGAACAGCCTACCGCCCGCGAACATCGCAGCTGGCTGGCGCAACGCAGAATATCGGTGAGATGCGTACGTGCCTTCGTGGTGCTGTCGCCATCGGCGATCACGTCGCTCTGCAAATGAAGACAGCCTGTTTCGACCGCCATCATGATATCCCGTCCACATGCTTATTACGGGAATAGTATTAAACTACTAATGGAAATGCTAGCCCTGATGGAATCGTATCGCGAGGGTCGAAAAAAATGGTTCATCACGGATTAGCGGGGAGGCCCCCATTGCCGCCCCGAGCGCCGTCGTGCCCGCGCTTGACGCGGGCATCCACGTGCGGACGCCCAAGCTATTGTTGCCAATGACCTTTTCGCGGAAACACGTGGATCGCCGGGTCAAGCGGTCAAGCTCGGCGATGACGTTGAAGGCAAGTCCCTGCGGCTATTTCGCCAACAGCCAGACGATGGCGACCCCGCCCAGCACGATGCGGTACCAGGCGAACGGCGCAAAGCCGTGGCGGCTGATGAAGGCGATGAAGCCGCGCACCACCACCAGCGCCGACAGGAACGCGGTGGCGAAGCCGATGGCGATCATGGCGCCGTCGTCCAGCGACAGCGCCGACCAGTTCTTGTAAAGCGACAGAACGGTGGCGCCCATCATGGTGGGGATGGCCAGGAAGAACGAGAATTCCGCGGCGGCGCGGCGATCGACGCCCAGCAGCATGGACCCCATGATGGTGGCGCCCGCCCGCGACACGCCGGGGATCATGGAAACCACCTGGCAAAAGCCGATCTTGACGGCAAGCGTGGTGCTCATGTCCTCGACCTGATGGACGACGGGCTTCTTGTTCATGCGCTCGATCACCAGGATCAGCACGCCGCCCACCACCAGCGCCACCGCCACCACCATGGGCGTTTCCAGCAACTGCTTGATTTGCTTATAGGCGAGGAAGCCGATCACCGCCGCCGGCAGGAACGCGACGATGACGTTGCGGATGAAGGCGCGGGCCGGCGCTTCCTTGACGAAGCAGGT
>DATGXU010000178.1:0-2264 GCA_035298685.1 Magnetospirillum sp.
CGGCGCAAGCCCCGTTCAGCCGGCGCCAGCGCGGTGAAACCGGGGGGCGTGCGGGCCGGCTTGGGGGGCAGCAGCGACAGCAAGGCGGGCAGCAGCGTCAGCGTCAGCCCGACGCCGACCACCATGCCGGCCCCGGCGATCAGCCCCAATTGCGACACCCCCACGTAATCGGTGGGCACGAACGACAGGAAGCCCAAGGCGATGGCGGCGGCGACCACCAGCAGCGGCCGGGTGATCTTGGCGGCGCACACCTCGATGGCGCGCGCGGCCTCGTCCAGGCGGAACTGGTCGTCGCGGAAGCGCAAGGCGAACTGGATGCCGAAATCCACCGCCAGCCCGACGAACAGCACCACGAACGCCACCGACAGCGGATTGAGCACCCCCACCGCCACGGCGGCGAAGGCGGCGGTCAGCATCAAGCCCGCCGTCAGCGTCAGCAGGATGGCGCCGGCGACCCGGATCGACCCCACCGCCACCAGCAGCAGGGCCGCCACCAGCACCAGCGACAGCACCAGGGTTGGCGCCACCCCTTCGACCACGGTGCGGAAATTGTCGTCGGTCAACGCCACCGGCCCGGTCAGCCGCACCAGCCCCGGCAATCCTTCGGCAGCCGTCCGCAGCGCCCGCGCCGCCGGCTCGCCGGGGACCAGGCTGGAATGATCCAGGCGCGGCCGGGTCAGCACGATGCGCCGGGTGTCGGCAGGACCGCCGGCCAACAGCGATTGCAGCGACAGCGGCTTTGTCCGCCCGCCCAGCAGCGAGCGGCCGCTGTCGGCGATCAGGTCCACCACCGGTGCCAAATCGGCGGCGGCAAGCTCGCCCCGCCGCACGCCCTCGGCCATCAGCCCCACCACCCCCAGCAGCCCGCGCGCCGAGGGATCGGCTGCCAGCCCGCCCAGCAACGGCTGCGCCCGGATCAGGCGATCGGCCACATCCTCAAGCTCGCGCTGGGACAGGAACAGCAGCGCGTGGTCGCGCAGGAACAATTCCGTGGCCGGTCGTTCGGCCATCAGGAACAGCGGATGGCCGGCAAGGCGCCGCACCAATTCGTCCGCCGTCGCCTCGGCCTGTTCCGAGGTGTCGGCGTCGATCACCGCCACCAGCAGGTCGCGCATCTGCGGAAAGGCGGCGTCGAACCGCTGTTCCGCCTGCCGATAGGGCAGATGGGGCGACAGCATGTGGGTTTCGTCGCTGTCCAGCGCCAGCCGGGTCGCCGCCAGCCAGCCGGCGGGCAGCATGGCCAGCACCGCCAGAACCACCACCAGGCGGCCGTGACGCCAACACCATGTCACCACGCGCGCCGCCATGGAACTCTGCCGAAATCGTTGCCGTCCACGCATTTGGGCGGCCTCTCACCCGTCGGAAAGGGTGCCTAAGCCAAGGGGCCGGGGCGCTTATCCCTTCTGGCCCCGCCAACTCCCACCCGCGCCGCCCCATATGTGGGCCGACAGCGGGAGGGCGGCATTGGGCGACAGAGTTGTGGTCACCGGGGCAGGCGGTTTCATCGGCAGCGCGGTGACCCGCGCCCTGCTGGCGGACGGCTATGACGTGCGGGCGCTGGTGCGCGCCGGCTCTTCCCGCCTCAACCTCGACGGCCTGCCGGTGGACATCGCCATCGGCGACCTGGGCGACCCGGAATCGCTGAAGGCCGCCATGCGCGGCTGCGACGCTTTGATCCACGTGGCCGCCGATTACCGGCTATGGGTTCCCGATCCGGCCGCCATGGAACGGGTCAACGTGGAGGGCACCCGTGCGGTGATGGCGGCGGCCCAGGCCGCCGGCATCCGCCGCATCGTCCACACCAGCAGCGTCGCCACCCTGGGCGGGCCGACCGAGGACGCGCCATCGCGCCTGGACCACATGATCGGCCCCTACAAGCGCAGCAAGTTCCTGGCCGAACAATTGGTGCGCGCCATGGTGGCCGAAGCCGGCTTGCCCGTCGTCATCGTCAATCCATCCACCCCCATCGGCCCCGGCGACGCCCGCCCCACCCCCACCGGGCGCATCATCGTCGAAGCGGCTTTGGGCCGCATGCCGGCCCATGTGGATACCGGGCTGAATGTGGCGCACGTGGACGACGTGGCGCGCGGGCACGTGCTGGCGCTGGAACGGGGCCGCGTGGGCGAGCGTTACATCCTGGGCGGCGACGACATGCCCTTGGCCGACATCCTTGCCGAGATCGCCCGCCTGGTCGGGCGGCCGCCGCCCCGCCTGCGCCTGCCGGTGGCGGCGGTGGTGCCGGTGGCGCTGGCCGCCGAAGGCTG
>DATGXU010000179.1:0-1593 GCA_035298685.1 Magnetospirillum sp.
GTGGCTCCACCATACCTCGGCGTAATCGGTCACCTGCATGTTGAGCCATCGGCTGCGCTCGGCTGCGGTGGCGCCGCCGTCCTCGAAGCGGATTTGCGCCCGGAATAGCCGCTCCATTTGGTCCCGCAATCGGGCGGCATCGCCGCGCTTGCCGCAGCCGGTGTCCGGGTTCAGTCCGACCTCGCGCATGAACTCGGCCAGGGTCGCGCCCAGTTCCAGGCGGCGGCTTTGTGTCCGCTTGGCTTCGCCGACCAGCCAGTACAGCAACAGGCGCGGAATGCTGCCAAACGGGTACCGGGGAATGCCGGCATCGTCGATATGCGGATGGATGGACAGCCGGGCATGGCCGTTTTTCCGCCCCCAAGCGGGAACGTTGCCGGGGTCGCGATGGGGCAAGGTTGCCAAAACGAACATCCGGGCCAAAAACGCCTTGTCCGGTGCGCTTGGCGGCGTCCGCATCGCCTCGGACGCATTCGCCAATCGGATGGCGACGCTGTCGGGAATGGGCTTCGACATGGCAAAGCTCAGTCCAACGGCCCAAGGATTTCCTCGACCGAATAGGCGAAGAATTCCGCTTCGCTGTCGGCCTCGGCATAGGGCCAGTGGTAGCGCGCGACCAGAAAATCGGCTGCGGTGTGAATGGCGATAGACACGGCATAAGGATCGTTCCGGGTCTGCCACTTCGTGAGGGTATCGTCATAGACCTTGCGCGCCTCAGCAACGGCAAGTGTCCTGCGTTCGGCCACGGATTTGGGAAGACGTTCCGGCGGGATCTCCGGACGCAGGTTGGCGACCTGCCGCATGAAAGCGTCGTATTTGTCCTCTGCCTCCTGGTGCCGTCTGGCGGCATCTTGTTCCATCTTCAACGCCATGATTGCCGGATCGGCTTCGATGGCGATCGAGCACCAATAGGAAGCAGTCTGCCGTAATTCGTCTGCGCGCTCCCGGGGTACCCAAACCGAAACCTCGATCAGCCCGAGGGCGCGACGGTCCCGGCGAAGTTGACGCATGCGTTCGCGGTTTGGGACCGTCATGGCTGATCAATCCCCACACCGCATCGGGCGTCAGCACGAGTGCGTGTGTATATTGTGCAAAACGCGCTTTCGCCCGTTTTGACGAGGCCGGCCGAGAGCGAAATCCCCTGCCCTCCAACATGGATGGAGGCTTTGAAGAAGGAGGGGTGATGGTCGGGGTTATGTGCGGCCATTCAGTCCTGGCCGTTCTCTGCTGTGGACGCCTGAGCGCGCATGTCCAGCCATGCCGACAGGTCCGCTTCCAGGTATCGGATGCACCGTGAACTGATGCGGATGTACCGGGGGCCACAGCCCTTGACCCGGTAATGGGCAAGGGTTTGCGGGGCGATGCCAAGGCGCTCGGCCGCTTCAATCGGGCTGAGTCCTTTGTGGCCTTGCGGTGTCTCAGAAATCGTTTTGCGCCGGTATCCCATTCCAGATGCTCCAAGGTAGGCGACGCCCTCAGAGTGTTTCCGGATTTGCCGGTTCGGCAGATGCCGATATCACCGCCATTTTCGGGCGGGATATCAGTCCCCCTTGGCGATGGGCCAATGGCGATGCAGGAATTTCACGTAGCCGC
>DATGXU010000180.1:0-2282 GCA_035298685.1 Magnetospirillum sp.
CTCGATCAGATCGACGCTGCAGCCGGCGCAATCCAAGGCGCCGTCCAGTTCCAGGATGGGAACCAGCTCGCCGGTCAGCTGGGCTTGCAGCCGATCGGCCAGAAAAGCGCGGAATTCATCCAGCCGCTCGCGCAGCACGGTGAAGCCGGCCGCCATGGCGTGGCCGCCGCCGGCCTTGAGTACGCCGGCCTGCCGGGCGGCGATGATGGCGGCGCCCAGATCGAGGCCGGGGACCGACCGGCCCGAGCCCTTGCCCTCGCCGCCATCCAGGGCGATGACGCAGGCGGGGCGGTTATAGCGTTCCTTCAGCCGGCCGGCGACGATGCCGATGACGCCGGGGTGCCAGTCTTCGCCCGCCGCCACCACCAGCGGCAGACCGTCGTCGGCGTGGCCTTCGACCAGCTCCATGGCCTGTTGCAGCACCGCCGCCTCGATTTCCTGGCGGTCCTTGTTGTAGCCGTCCAGCAGTTTGGCGATTTCCTGGGCTTCCGCCGGGTCGTCGGTGGCCAGCAGGCGGGTGCCCAGCTCGGCTTCGCCCACGCGGCCGCCGGCGTTGACGCGCGGACCCAGCACATAGCCCAGGTGATAGGCGTCGGGACGTTCGCGGATGCCGGCCACGTCGGACAGCGCCGACAGGCCCACATTGGCGCGCTTGGCCATGACCTTGAGGCCCTGGGTGACTAGGGCGCGGTTGACGCCCTTCAGCGGCACCACGTCGCACACCGTGCCCAGGGCGACGATGTCCAGCCATTGCATCAGGTCGGGGGCGCGGCGGCCCTGATACCAGCCCGCCTGTTTCAGCACGCGGTTGACCGCCACCGCCACCAGGAAGGTCACGCCGACGGCGGCCAGATGGCCGTGCGGGCTGTCTTCGTCCAGGCGGTTGGGGTTGACCAGCGCATAGGCGCGCGGCAATTCCGGCTCGGCCTCGTGATGGTCCACCACGATGACGTCCAGCCCGGCCTCGGCCACCGCCGCCAGCGGGGCATAGGCGGTGGTGCCGCAATCCACCGTCACCACCACGCCGACGCCGTCGTCGCGCATGCGCAGCATGGCCGGGGCGTTGGGGCCGTAGCCCTCGGTGATGCGGTCGGGGATGTGGACGTGCACCGTCGCGCCCACGGATTCCAGGAAGATGCGCAGCAGTGCCGACGAGGTGGCGCCGTCCACGTCGTAATCGCCGAAGATGCCGATGGCCTGGCCGTCCATGACCGCGCGGGCCAGCCGCTCGGCCGCCTTGTCCATGTCGCGCAGATGACTGGGATCGGGCAGCAGGTGCTTGAGCTGCGGGGAAAGGAACAGCTCGGCGTCGTCCAGGCCGATGCCACGGGCGGCAAGCGCGCGCCCCACCACTTCCGGCACGCCCAGGCGCTGGGCCAGGGTCATGGCCAGCCGGGAATCGCCCGGCGCCGCCTGCCACCGCCGGCCGGTGACCGAGCGTTCGACGCCCAGAAAGGCGGCGCCGGTGACGGCAGGGGCGGCGGTGGGCGCGCTCATCGCCGGTCTCTCAACGCTCGTGCAGCTTGGCGTGCTTGTCGAAATCGTGGCGGGCGGTCAGATTGCGGATGGTGCCGGTCATCGACCGCATGACCATGGAATGGCTGACGGCGCCGCCCTTGTGGAAGCGGATGCCCTTCAGCAGATGGCCGTCGGTGATGCCGGTGGCGGCGAACATGACGTCGCCGCGCACCATCTGGTCCACGTCCCACTTGGCCGACAGGTCGGTGATGCCGGCGCGGCGGGCGCGCTGGCGCTCGTCCTCGTTGCGCAGCATCAGCCGGCATTGCATCTGGCCGCCCAGGCACTTGAGGCCGGCGGCAGCCAGCACGCCTTCGGCGGCGCCGCCCGAGCCCATGTACAGGTCGATGCCGGTTTCCGGCAGGCCGGTGGCGATGGCGCCCGACACGTCGCCGTCGTCGATCAGCACCACGCGGGCGCCGGCATCATAGATGCGGCCCAGCAGTTCGGAATGGCGCGGGCGGTCCAGCATGCACACGGTCAGGTCGGTGACCGCCATGCCCTTGGCGCCGGCCACGCGGGCCAGGTTTTCCTCGGGCTCGCGGTCCAGGTCGATGATGCCCTTGGGCAGGCGACCGCCCACGGCGATCTTTTCCATATAGACGTTGCGCGGCACGTGCAGGAACGAGCCGGAATCGGTGGCGGCCACCACCGACAGGGCGTTGTGGCTGGCCTTGGCGCAGATGGTGACGCCTTCGATGGCGGTCAGGGCGATGTCGACGCGCGGCCTCTTGGCGGTGCCCACCCGTTCGCCGTTATGCAGC
>DATGXU010000181.1:0-5756 GCA_035298685.1 Magnetospirillum sp.
TCGCCAGATCCAACCCGATCATGCTAATTTCGTTCATGGACGGCCCCCGTCTTCAAGTGGTGAGTGTTCAACGACCACTTTGGCGCATTGCGACGCCGGTGAGCAGGGGCCGTCCACCCCATCATTGCGGGCGCGGCCAAGGGCGCGGAGGCGCCCGCCCGGCGAGGGTCGAACACAGTTCCAGGTCATCGTGCGTCATGGGTGACGCTCGGTGATCTGGAAGCCGCGGATGCCGTCACGGCGCAGCACCCCTTCCCGTTCAAGCTTGGCCAGGGTGCGATACAACGCCTCGCGGGTCAGGCCGATATCGTGGGCCACCTCGGTCAGCGTGCGGTCCAGGGTGACGGCGCGGTCGGCGGCACCGGCGCGCACCAGATAACCCAGCACCCGGTCGCGCGCACCCTTTTGCCGCACCAGCTCGAGCCGTCCGCGCATGCGGTGCAACTGCTTCGCCAGCGCGGCGGAAAAGGCCAGGTTGAGGTCGGGATGGGCCTTGAGCAACAGCAGCACCGGCGTCTTGGCGAAAGCCAACACCGTGCTGTCGGTCAGCGCCACCGCGTCGCAGGGGCAGGCTTCGACGAACAGCGCCCATTCGGCAAAGGCGGTCCCCGCCTCGGCCGTGTGCAGCGGCACCTCCAGGCGATGCAGCCGGATGCTCCCCGCCTCGACGTGAAACAACGCCGTGGCCGGATCGCCGGCACGGAACAACACCTCGCCGGCCGCCACCTGGCGGCGGCTGGGCTTGATGGTTTGGAACAGGGCAAGCAGGCTGTCGGACATGATCGCGATCATACGATGATGTCCGACGAGGCGCCACTACAGGATGAACTTGGCCAGATCGGCTTTCTTCGCCAAGGTGCCGACGCGCTCGTTCACCATGTCGGCGGTGATGTCGACGCGGGTGCCGGGGCTCTGGTCGGGGGCGGTGAAGCTGATGTCTTCCAGCAGCCGTTCCATCACCGTCTGCAGGCGGCGGGCGCCGATGTTTTCCACCGAGCGGTTGATCTCGGCGGCCAGGTCGGCGATGGCGGTGATGGACTCGTCGCTGAAGTCCAGCACGATCTCCTCGGTCGCCAGCAGCGCCTTGTACTGCTTGATCAGGCTGGCTTCCGGTTCGGTCATGATGCGCTTGAAGTCCTCTTGCGTCAGCGCCTTCAGCTCGACGCGGATGGGCAGGCGCCCCTGCAGCTCCGGCAGCAGGTCGGAGGGCTTGGCGATGTGGAACGCACCCGAGGCGATGAACAGGATGTGGTCGGTCTTCACGTTGCCGTGTTTGGTGGCGACGGTGGTGCCCTCGATCAGCGGCAGCAGGTCGCGCTGCACGCCCTCGCGGCTGACGTCGCCGGACACGTGATGCTCGGACGAGCGCGCGCAGATCTTGTCGATTTCGTCGATGAAGACGATGCCGTTGTTCTCGACCGCCCAGATGGCGTCCTTCACCACCGCGTCCTGGTCCAGCAGCTTGTCGGATTCCTCGCTCAGCAGCACCGCCTGGGCGTCCTTGACGGTCAGGCGGCGCGGCTTGGTGCGACCGCCGCCGAACGCCTTGCCCAGCATGTCCGACAGGTTGAGCATGCCGACCTGGCTGCCGGGCATGCCGGGAATGTCGAAGGTGGGCATGCCGGCCGAGGCGGATTCCGCCACGTGGATTTCCACTTCCTTGTCGTCCAGCGCGCCCTCGCGCAGCATCTTGCGAAACTTCTGGCGGGTGTCCTGGCTGGCGGTTTCGCCCACCAGGGCATCCAGCAGCCGTTCCTCGGCGGCGATCTCGGCCTTGGCGGTCACCAGCTTCTTCTGCTTCTCGCGGGTCATGCCGATGGCGATTTCCACCAGGTCGCGCACGATCTGCTCGACGTCGCGGCCGACATAGCCGACCTCGGTGAACTTGGTGGCCTCGACCTTGAGGAACGGCGCCTGCGCCAGCCGGGCCAGCCGGCGCGCGATCTCGGTATTGCCGACGCCGGTGGGGCCGATCATCAGGATGTTCTTGGGCAGCACTTCCTCGCGCAGCGACTCGGGCAGCTGCTGGCGGCGCCAGCGGTTGCGCAGCGCGATGGCGACGGCGCGCTTGGCGTCCTGCTGGCCGACGATATAGCGGTCCAGCTCGGAAACGATCTCGCGGGGGGAAAAGGACGACGGCATGGCTTACAGGCTTTCCACCAGGATGTTGGTGTTGGTGTAGACGCAGATGTCGGCGGCGATCTTCATGGCCTTGCGGGCGATGGCCTCGGCGTCGATGTCGGTGTCGATCAGGGCGCGGGCGGCGGCCAGGGCGTAATTGCCGCCCGAGCCGATGGCGATGATGCCGTCTTCCGGCTCCAGCACGTCGCCCTGGCCGGTCAGCACCAGCGACACTTCCTTGTCGGCCACCGCCATCATGGCTTCCAGCCGCCGCAGGTAGCGGTCGGTGCGCCAGTCCTTGGCCAGTTCGACGCAGGCGCGGGTCAATTGGCCGGGATGCTTTTCCAGCTTGCCTTCAAGGCGTTCCAGCAGGGTGAAGGCGTCGGCGGTGGCGCCGGCGAACCCCACCAGGATGGTGCCGCCGCCGATGCGGCGGACCTTGCGGGCGTTGGCCTTGATCACGGTCTGCCCCAGGCTGACCTGGCCGTCGCCGGCAATCACCACGCGGTCGCCCTTGCGCACCGACAAGATGGTGGTGCCGTGCCAGGAAGGTAGTTCGGACATGGAAGGCCTCTGACGAAAGTGGGGCGAGCCCCGTTTAGATAGGACGGATTTCGCGGGGCGGAAGCCCGGGGCCTCGGCGCGGTGTCGCGCAGGCACTCCGGGCACGGCCTCGGACCTGGGTAAACCTTCGCCCACCGCCTGCCAAGTGCCGATTTGCCGATCCGCGACCTTTCTTCGCCGCCGTCTTCCTGCTAAACCCATGGCAGCAGCAAGGAGAGCCCCATGCGCACCGGCATCGTCGAGCGCAAGACCAATGAAACCAGCATCTCGGTGGAAGTCGATCTGGACGGTGACGGGCGTTACGACGTCAATACCGGCATCGGCTTTCTCGACCACATGCTCGAGCAGCTGTCGCGGCATTCGCTGATCGACCTCAAGGTCGAGGCCAATGGCGACCTGCACATCGACGCTCACCACACCACCGAGGACACCGGCATCGCCATCGGCCAGGCGGTGACCAAGGCGCTGGGCGACCGCAAGGGCATCACCCGTTATGGCCACGCCTACGTGCCCATGGACGAGACGCTGACCCGCGTCGCCATCGACCTGTCCAACCGCCCCTATCTGGTGTGGAAGGTGAAGTTCACCCAGGACCGCCTGGGCGAGATCGACACCGAGTTGTTCAAGGAATGGTTCCAGGCCTTCGCCCAGGCCGCCGGCGCCACCTTGCATGTCGAGACGCTGTACGGCGAGAACAACCACCACATCGTCGAAAGCTGCTTCAAGGCGCTGGCCCGCGCCCTGCGCCAGGCGGTCGAGAGCGATCCGCGCAAGGGCGACGCGGTGCCGTCGACCAAGGGCGTGCTGGGAGGCTCGCTGTGAGCGAACGGGTCGCCATCGTCGATTACGGCTCGGGCAACCTGCGCTCCGCCGCCAAGGCGTTCGAGCGCGTGGTGGCCGAACTGGGCTTGGACGCCGCCATCGTGGTGACCTCGGATGCCGAACAGGTGCGCCGCGCCGACCGCGTGGTGCTGCCCGGCGTCGGCGCCTTCGCCGATTGCCGCTCCGGCCTGGACGCCCTGCCCGGCATGGTCGAGGCGCTGAGCGAGCAGGTGCTGAGCCGTGGGCGGCCGTTCATGGGCATCTGCGTCGGCATGCAATTGCTGGCCACCGCCGGGCGCGAGCACGGCACCCATGCCGGCCTGAACTGGATCGCCGGCGAAGTACTGCCGATCACGCCGTCCGATCCGGCGCTGAAGGTGCCGCACATGGGCTGGAACGAGCTGGCCTTCGTGCCCGGCAGCCATCCCCTGCTGGCCGACCTGCCCGATAATCCCCATGCCTATTTCGTCCACTCGTACCGCTACGTGGTGGCCGATCCCCGGCATCAGCTGGCCCGCGTCGATTACGGTGGCCCCATCGCCGCCGCCATCGGCAAGGACAACGTGGTCGGCACCCAGTTCCACCCGGAAAAAAGCCAGGTCACCGGCCTTCGGGTGATCGCCAACTTCCTGAAGTGGAAGCCGTAACGCCGGGTCGTGCCCTGCGCCGACGAATGAACGAATAGGTTGGACCCATGATCCTTTTCCCCGCGATCGACCTCAAGGATGGCGCCTGCGTGCGTCTCAAGCTGGGCCTGATGGACCAGGCGACGGTGTTCAACACCGATCCCGGCGCCCAGGCCGCCGAATTCGCCGCTGCCGGCGCCCAGTGGATTCACGTGGTCGATCTGAACGGCGCCTTCGCCGGCAAGCCGGTCAACGCCGGGGCGGTGGAGTCCATCCTTAGGGCGGTCACCGTGCCGGTGCAGCTGGGCGGCGGCATCCGCGACATGGCCACCATCGAAGACTGGCTGTCGCGCGGCGTGTCGCGGGTGATCCTGGGCACGGTGGCGTTGCGCGATCCCGAGCTGGTCAAGCAGGCGTGCAAGCGGTTCCCCGGCAAGGTGGCGGTGGGCATCGACGCCAAGGGCGGCCGGGTGGCGGTGGAAGGCTGGGCGGAAACGTCCGACCTGACCGTGCTGGAACTGGCGCTGAAGTTCGAGGATGCCGGCGCGGCGGCCATCATCTACACCGACATCGATCGCGACGGCGTGCTGTCGGGCCCCAATGTGGAGGCCACGGCGGCTTTGGCCCGCGCCATCACCACCCCGGTGATCGCCTCGGGCGGCGTGTCGTCGCTGGACGACCTTCGGGCGCTCAAGGCGGTGGCGTCGTCGGGCATTGCCGGCGTCATCTCGGGCCGCGCCATCTATGACGGCCGGATCGACGTGAAACAGGCCATCGCGCTGCTGGCGGAGTAAGGCTGATGCTCAAGATGCGGGTCATCCCCTGCCTGGACGTCAAGGACGGCCGCGTGGTCAAGGGGGTCAACTTCGTCGATCTGATCGATGCCGGCGATCCCGTGGAGCAGGCCAAGGTCTACGACCGCGCCGGCGCCGACGAGCTGACCTTCCTCGACATCACCGCCAGTTCCGACAACCGCGACACCATCTACGACGTGGTCAGCCGCACCGCCGAGGCGTGCTTCATGCCGCTGACCGTGGGCGGCGGCGTGCGTCAGGTGGAAGATATCCGCAAGCTTCTGCTGGCCGGCGCCGACAAGGTGTCCATCAACACGGCGGCCGTGCACCGGCCGGAATTCGTGCGCGAGGCGGCGGAAAAGTTCGGCAGCCAGTGCATTGTGGTGGCCATCGACGCCAAGCAGACCGGCCCCGGCACGTTCGAGATCTTCACCCATGGCGGCCGCAACGCCACTGGCATCGACGCGGTGCAATGGGCGCGGCGCATGGTGGAATACGGCGCCGGTGAAATCCTGCTGACCTCGATGGATCGCGATGGCACCAAGCAGGGCTTCAACCTGCCGCTGACCCGCGCCGTCGCCGATGCGGTGACCGTGCCGGTGATCGCCTCGGGCGGCGTCGGCAATCTGGATCATCTGGTGGAAGGCATCCGCGACGGCCACGCCACCGCCGTGCTGGCGGCGTCGATCTTCCATTTCGGCACCTACACCATCGCCCAGGCCAAGGCCCACATGGCCGCCGCCGGCATCCCGGTGCGGCCGGTCGAGGAGCGCGCCTGATGACTCACGCCATCGACACCCTGTTCGGCGTCGTCCAAAGCCGCAAGGGC
>DATGXU010000182.1:0-18687 GCA_035298685.1 Magnetospirillum sp.
ATTCGCCCGCCTGGTCGAGGCCGCCACCCGCCACGGCGTGCCGGTGTTCCTGTGCACCAACGCGGCGTTGATCGATCGCCAAAAGGCCGATTTCATTTTCGCCTCGTCCATCAAGCGCATTCAGATCTCCATCGACAGCCCCGACCCGCAGACCCTGGAATGGGTGCGGCGCGGTGCGCGCTTCGACGACGTGCTGCAAGGGGTTCGCCATCTGGTCGAGGCTCGACGCGACAGCGGCCGCCGCGATGTGGTGCTGAACTTCCATGCCGCGCTGTTGCGCCAGAACTGCGCCCAATTGCCCGATCTGGTCCGCCTTGCCCAGCGCGAGGGCATCGATCAGGTCAGTTGCATGTTCGGCATGATCCACGATTACATGGATCTTGATTGGTCGGTGTTCTGGTGCCGCGAGGACCATAACCGCGCCATCGACGAAGCCGAGGCGGTGGCGGGGATGCTTGGCGTTGTCTTTCGCCCGTGGGGCCGGTTCGACCTGTCGCTGACGGCGGGGGCGCCCTCGGGCACGGCGCCGACCCGCAATCCCTGCTATCAGCTGTTCCACTGGACTTACGTGGACCCGCTGGGGATCGTGCATCCGTGCTGCATCTCGTCGTCGCACTTCCTGGGCGACCTTAAGACCACCGGTTTCGCGGACGTCTGGCACGGCGAGCATTACAGCGAGCTGCGCCGCACCTACGACACCGACGCGCCGTCCAATCCGCAATGCGCCAAGTGCTATATCCGCCTGGGCTGGGATCGCAATTCCTATCGCCCGTACTTCGCCGCGCCGCTGTGGCCGGCGGTGCGCGCCCGGCTGGGAATGCCCGCCGACGCTTCGTGATTACGGGATGCGGCGCAGTGCATAGGTGCGGTCGTTTCGTTGCGGGTCGCTGCCGTCGCTCGAGGTAAAGCAGAGCTGGCGGCCGTGGACGGTCCAGGCGCCGCCCAGTGTGGCCCTGACGTCATCCAGGCTTCGCACGCCGACGGCCAATGGCACGCCGTCCTCGAACAGGCGGTAGTCCTCGACGCGCAGGCCGACCGGTGCTCCGGCCACATGGATCGGGTCGGTCAGGTTCAGGCGGCCGGTACAGGCCACGGGGATCGCTTCGTCGCGGCATTCCAGTGCCCCCTGGCCGGGCAGGGACGCGGTGCCGGCACGGCGCTTGGCCGTCTCGGGCGTGTAGAAACCGACGCAATCGACGCAAGAGGGCAACGGCAACGGGCCGGTCGCATCGCGCAGCAGCGATTTGCGGATGCAGGCGTAGTTCGGCCCCAGCCAGATCGCGGCGAAGCGTTCGACCGAATCGATGGTCCCCAGCACGTCCAGCGAACTGCGGCAGCAGGCCGATACCTCACCGAACAGGCCGATGTCGATGGTGTCGAACGGGGCGCTGCACAAGCGGGTGGGGTGGCTGTTGGCCACCGACAGTTCCGCCGGCCGCTCGACGGTGCTGGAATACAGGGACTGCTTGATGAAGGACGGCATGCCCACCTCGGGGAACTTGCCGTCGGTGATCCGCTCGCCGTCATAGGTAACGCAGATGCCGCTGCCGGCAGAAGTCGCCCAGGCGCGGATCGCCGCCAGTTGCGCCTCGACCACCGCCACTTCGGCGGGCTTGTCCACCTTGGCGAACGAATTGACGATATAGGGATGGAACTCGATATAGGGGATGCCGCAATCGGCCGCCCATTGCACCAGCTCAAGCATGCATGGCGCGGTGCGGGCGGTGACGGTGGGATAAAGCTGGATGGCATGGCGCGCCGGGTCGCAGCGGGCGGCCAGCTTGCGCATCTGCGGCTCCACCTGCGCCCACTTGCCGTTCAGGCGGACTTCGTCGAATACCGGCCCGACGGCATCGATCGAGACGTTGATGATGGCGTTCATGCCGGTCAGCCGGTCGATGACGGCGTCGGTGAACATGGTGCCGTTGGTCTGCAGCTTCAGCAGGCAACGATGACGGCGGATGGTGTCCAGAACCTCGTCGATATGGGGATAGAACAGCGGTTCCCCCCGGCTGTTCAGCTCGACGATGGCTGCCGTGGGGAAGATGGCTTCGGCCACGGTCCTGAACATTTCGATGGGCATGTGCTTGCGCAACGAACCGGTGGCGTCCAGATTGCCCTGCGAGCCACAGATATCGCAGCGCAAGTTGCACTTGTTGGTCAAGGCCAGCCCCACATGGCGGGGCGGCGCCACCGTGTCGCCACCGCGCGCCAGGAACAATTCGGCCTGGGGGTGCAAACGCCACAAATGCTCGGGCGCCGAGAAGTGCTCGCCCAGGCCCACGCTGGCATCCAGCGCCCGGCCCCGTGACAGCGCCGCGTCGGCGCCGGCGTAATCGGCCAGTTCCATGCTGACCAGGGCAAGCAGTTGCCACCCCCAGGAATTGCCGGGGACGGCTTCGAGGGCGCGAACCAGTTCGCCGCGGGCCTCGGGCAGCTGGTTCAACGACCGCAGGGTGGCGGCCAACGCGATCGCCACCTCGGCCTGGTACGCCGCCGCCTGATGGCGTTCCAGCAGGGCCTTGGCTTCGGCGGCCCGTCCGCTTTCCACCAAGATCCGCCCCAGCAGCGACAGCGCACGACCGTCTTGCGCACCGGAGTGGTGCAGGCCGCGCAGCATGTCTTCGGCTTGCCCGGCGTCGCCCTTGCGGTGGCAGACGATAGCCAGGTTCAGCGCGATATCGGGACGCTCGGGGGCCAGCATCCTGGCGCGGGCGAAGGCTTCGACGGCTTCGTCCAGTTGGCCGGCGTCGGACAGGGTGTTGCCCAGGTTGAACCATGCGTCCACGTTCTGCGTGGCCACCGCGACCAGCTGCCGTAGCACTTCGATGGCCTCAAGCGTCTGTCCAAGCCGCCGCATGGCCCACGACAGGTTGAACAGCGCGCCGGGGTGGTGGGGAGAGGTCTCAAGCTCGGTGCGGAACAGCCCTTGCGCCACTTCCAGCTTGCCGCAGGCCAGCGCCGCCACCCCGGCCTCGAACGCCACTTCGGCGGCCGACGGGCAGGACTGGGCAACCGACGACAGCAGGGCGAAGGCTGGCTCGGCGTTGCCCAGGTGCAGTTCCAGCTTTCCCAGCAAACGCCGGGCATCCAGATCGCGGGGGGCGGCGTTTACGATGTCGCGCAGGCGATCGCGCGCCGGCTGGAACTGGCCTGCCTGGACGAGTTGATGGACGGTTTGCACTGACTGTCTCCGCTGCGGTCTCGCCCGTGGCCAATGACTAGGCCTTGCGCCCCAGCACGTGCCAGCCGCACGCCTCGGGTTCCGCCTTGTTCAGAGTGACGACATCGACGAAGCCGTTGTCGCGATACCAGCCGTGCACCACGTCCTCGGGGATTGTCCAGTTGTAGAACGTGTTCAGCATGTCCAGCAGGTTGATGGCGTTGCGCGGATCGTCGGATACCCGATAGGCGTATTCCAGCTTCTCTTCGTTGGTACGCGGGACGCTGTGGAATTCCTTGCGATGCCGGACCACGAAATCCGACACGTGATAGGCCGGCGCGTACACCATCACGTAAAGCGAACCGCCGGGCTTGACGGTGGCGGCCACGTTGGCGAAGGCCTCGCGCGGGTCGTGGGTGCACATCAGCACGCCCCAGCACAGTGTGAAGTCGAAAGCGCCGTGCAGGTCGGGGCGCGCGGCCTTGATGTCGAACAGGCTCAGCCGCTCGACGTCGTCGTTGAACCTGCGGGTGGACTGCAAGCCGTGGTTCGAGACATCGGTGGATTTCACCCGTCCGCCCAGCGCCTGCAAGGTGCGGGTCCAGCGCCCGGCGCCGCAGCCCACGTCCAGGCAACGCTTGCCTTGGAAATAGTCGATGGGAAACTTGGGTTCCAGATACAGCCGGCCGCCGATGGAACGCCGGCTTTCCGGCAACTGGCGATCGGCTCCGCCACGCAGGAAGTCGCGCACCCCGGTCAGTTCATAGATGCGGTCGTCGATGAAATCGTCCGAGGTCTCGACGCCGGTATGGTCGCAAAAGCCGGTCTGCCGTTCCAGGAACAGGCGCCACTGGTCGTCGAACTGTTCCTCGTAGGGAACGGGCTGGTATTGGCCGCTGAATTCGTCGGACCAGACCAACCGGTTGTGATCGAAGTGCGGATTGGTGATGGTCATCGTTCACCCGGCATCGTTGAATATCTCGTGGCCTGCCATGGTGGCCGATGGCTGTTAACATCTGGTTATACGGATGCGCCGGCCGTGGCATGTGGCGGGGTCAAGGCTTCATTAACCTTTCCAACCACAAAGTTGACCGAGGTTTCAGGGGGGGGGCGCGGCGCCGCTGACAGGGCATATTGGGAAAATGATCTTTCTGCCGGTGGAAAACGGAGTGTGGGAGGCACCGGTAATGGCAACCGGCGGCGCCCTGCGTTTCGTCGAGGACGGTGTCGATTACACCCCCACCGCCAAGGCCCCCGCCGAGCTGGACCCCGGCGAATTCGTGCTGGCGCCGTTCGCGCGCGACGGCATGAACGAAAACGTCAGCGTGTTCTTCCGCCTGCGCCACGGGCTCAACCCCAATCTCGAGCGGCGGCACTATCAGGTGGTCGGGGCGGACGGCGCCGTGCAGGCTACCAAGGGGCCGCGCGTGAGCGTGCCCGCAGCCCGGCCTGATGCGGTGGAGGTGGCGGCCGACCCGGTGGTGGGTGACTTCGCCCGCTGCTTCTGGCGTGATCGCCACGATCAGCTGTGGCCGATCGGCGAGCCGGGGCGCACCGCCATCGCCCTTGGCATCGCCAATTGCGGCACCGAATCGCTGACCCAATCGCTGCTTGGTTCCGGCTGGCCCATGGTCGACGTGGGCCTGCAGCCCGACTTCATTCACCGCGCCATGCTGGGGCTGTCGGTGGCGGCCAACGACATCGCCAACCCCGAATACCCCCAGCTGATCCGCCTGCATCACTGGAGTCAGATGGGCGCGGTCATTCCCGGCGCCGCCTATTTCACCCTGCTGCGCCAGCCGGTTCAGCGGTTCATCAGCCTGTATTCCACCTTGCGCGCGCTGGGGCGCACCGATGACAGCCTGGACGATTTCGTCGCCAAGGCGTGCGAGCTTGGCTACCCGGACATTCAGGTGAATTGGCTGGGCCAGATGGCTGGGCCGGTGCAGGCGTCGCTGCTGCCGTGGGGGCGCCTGCCGGAATACATCGAGCGCACGCCGCAGGGGATGCGCATCACGCCGCTGCTGATGTCTTATGCCGAAGCGGCTCTCGACCGTTTCTTCTTCATCGGCTTTCTGGATTGCTTCGACGAAAGCCTGTGGCTGGCGCATCTGCTGATGCGGTCGCCACGGGTGGGGCGCTGGCGCACCCGCAACAGCCGGCGCAAGGCCGGTGACGGCGAGTTGCAGGCCATGACGCGCCGCCGGCTCGAAACGTGCCTGGCGCCGGAAATCGAGCTTTATGACCGGCTGCGCGCCCGCTTCCACGACACCTATGCCGACGAACTGCGCTTCATCCGCGCCCATTGCGAGAGGTTGGAAACGCCATGACCGTCGCAGCCATGCCAAGCGGGCGCGTCATCTGGATCACCGGTCTGTCCGGCGCCGGCAAGACCACCGTGGGCGGTCTGGTGGTGGAAGCCATGCGCGCCAGGGGGCAGACGGTGGTGTGGCTGGATGGCGACCGGCTGCGCGACATCATGGGCGCGGGAACCAGCGGCTTTGACGAAGCCTCGCGGCGCCGTCTGGCCGGCACCTATGGCCGGCTATGCCGCGAGGTCGCGGACCAGGGCGTGGATGTGGTCTGCACCACCGTCTCGATGTTCCACGAGGTCCGGCAATGGAACCGCGACAACATCGCGGGCTATTTCGAGATTTATCTGCGGGTTCCGCTGGATGAATTGTGCCGGCGCGACCCCAAGGGGCATTACCGCGCCAGCGACGCCATGGTAGGTATTCACTTGGCGGCTGAAGAACCGGCGACACCGGATTTGGTGATCGACAATTACGGCACCCGCGACGCCGGGACGGCGGCGGGGCAGATCATTCTGGCTCTGGAAGCCAGGGAGAAAAGGACCCGACCATGAAGGTGCAGTGGGATTACTCAGAGCGTGCCGCAACCTACGCCAAGCGGCCCGACTACGCCCAGGGGGCGATCGACGCCATCGTCGCCCAGGCGGGCGTCGGCCCCGGCGACAGCGCCTGCGACGTCGGCGCCGGCTCGGGACACCTGACCGAGCCGCTTCTGCGGCGTGGCCTGCACGTCTCGGCGGTTGAACCCAATGCCCCCATGGCCGAGGTGGGCAAGGCGCGGACCGCCGCCTATGACAACGTGCGCTGGTTCACCGGCCAGGGCGAGGCGACCGGCATGGCGGACCATGCCTTCGATCTTGTCACCTTCGGGTCCTCGTTCAACGTCGCCGACCGCATGCTGGCGCTCAAGGAAACCGCGCGCATCCTCAAGCCGGGACATTGGTTCGCCTGCATCTGGAACCACCGCGATCTGGACGACCCGCTGCAGCGCCGTATCGAAGAACTGATCCACGCGCACGTCCCCGGTTATCAGCTGGGCGTGCGGCGCGAGGATCAGGCGCCGGTGATCCGCGAAAGCGGCCTGTTCGACGAACCGGTGACGCTGGATTTCCCGGTCAACCACGACACCGATCGCGACGAATGGTGCGACGCCTGGCTGTCCCATGCCACCCTGGCCCGTCAGGCCGGGGACAAGATGGCGCGGGTGGTCGAAGACATCCGCGCCCTGGTCGCGGGCGAAAGCGGGCCGGTGCTGTCGGTTCCCTATCGCACGCGCGGCTGGATGGCGCAGCTCAAAGCCTGATCGCCAAGGGGGAAGGGACGGGGCATGTCGTTCGAATTCCGCACCAAGGCGGAAACCCTGGTCGCCCTGCAGCCTTGCCTGCGGTCGGCGCGGGTGCCGCCGTCCCTTCATTTTTCCCTGGGCGAATGGGAGGCGGACAGGCAGGGCATCGTCGCCCGGCTGGCCCAACAGCCGTGGTCGGCAGGCCCGTTGATCGTGCGCAGCAGCGCCAGGGGCGAGGATAGCGTCAATTCCTCGCAGGCCGGCGCCTTCCTGTCCTGCGCGGGGGTCGCCCTGGCCGAGGTGGCCGACGCGGTCGAGGCGGTGGCGGCCTCGTACGCCAAGGGGGCGCGGCAGCTCCAGGCCGATGATCGCGTGCTGATCCAGCCCATGCTGCCCGAGGTCGTGTCCAGCGGCGTCGCTTTTACCCGCGACCCGGCCACCGGTGCGCCCTATCTGGTGGTCAATATCTGCGACGGCAGCGATACCGCCGCCATCACCGGCGGCAGCCGTGGCGGCCAGTGCTATTACCATGCCACGGCGGCGACCGTGCCCGCCCAGCCGTTCCTGACCGAACTGGCGGCCCTGGCCGACGAACTGGAACGGCTGTGCCGCACCGACGCGCTGGACATCGAATTCGCCTTTACCGCCGACGGCACGCTGTGGCTGTTGCAGGTGCGGCCGCTGGTGATGGGCGGCGCGGCGGTGGACCGCGAAGCCCATGCGGCGCTTCTGCGCGGCGTTGAAGCCAAGGTGGCGGAAGCGGTTCGCCCTCATCCGTTCCTGCACGGTTCGCGCACCGTCTTCGGCGTCATGCCCGATTGGAACCCGGCGGAAATCATCGGCGTGCGCCCCAGCCCGCTGGCATTGTCGCTGTATCGCGAATTGGTCACCGATTCCATCTGGGCCTATCAGCGGCACAATTACGGCTATAAGAACCTGCGCAGCTTTCCGCTGCTCCACCACTTCCACGGGCTGCCCTATGTGGACGTGCGGGTCAGCTTCAATTCCTTCGTGCCGCGCACGGTGGACGGCGATTTGGCCGAGCGGCTGGTTGACTACTACATTGCTCGCCTGACCGAGCGCCCGGCCCTGCATGACAAGGTCGAGTTCGAAATCGTGTTGTCGGCCTATGCCTTCGACATCGACGCGCGCATGGACGAACTGGCCCGCCACGGCTTCAGCCAGACCGACCGCGACGCCCTGTGCGAGGCGTTGCGCCTGCTGACCAACCGCATCATCAATCGGCGCAGCGGGCTGTGGCTGTCGGATTCGGAAAAGCTGAACACCCTGGCCGAGCGGCGTCAGGTTATCCTGGACAGCGACTTGGCGCCGGTGGCCAAGATTTATTGGCTGCTGGAGGACTGCAAACGCTATGGCACGCTGCCGTTCGCCGGGCTGGCCCGCGCCGGGTTCGTGGCGGTGCAGTTGCTGCGGTCGTTGCGTGCCACCGGGGTCTTTTCGCAGGCCGATTACGATGCCTTCATGGGCACGCTGGAAACCATCGGCAGCGAGATTTCCCGCGACTCGGTCCGCCTCACGCGTGATCAGTTCCTGGCGAAGTTCGGCCATCTGCGGCCCGGCACATACGACATCCGTGCCCCGCGCTACGACGAAGCCCCCGAAATGTTCGGTGCCGGCGGCGGCGGCGAGGCCGAGCGCCCGCGTTTTGCGCTGTCCCTGGCGCAATTGCGCGAGATCGAAACCATGCTGGCCCGTCATGGCCTGGAAAACGACATCGTCGGCCTGTTCGATTTCCTGCAGGCAGCCATCGAGGGGCGCGAGCGGGCAAAGTTCATCTTCACCCGCAACCTGTCGGATGCCATGCGCCTGCTGGCGGATTTCGGAGATTCCCTGGGCTTTAGCCGCGAAGACCTGGCCTTCGCCAATATCGACGTGATCCGCGAGCTGCATGCGTCGTGCGCTGACCCGCGCGCCGTTCTGGCCGAGGCCATCGAGCGTGGGCGCGAGCGGCATGCGGCCACCCGCAGCATCGTCCTGCCGGCGTTGATCACGCGGCCCGAGGACGTGTGGTCGTTCCGCATGCTGGACACCGAGCCCAATTACATCACTTTGGGGGCCGTCACCGCGCCGGTGGCGGACGTGGGCACGCCGTCGCGGCTGGCCGGCGCCATCGTCTGCATTCCCAGTGCCGATCCCGGCTTCGACTGGATTTTCAGCCACGGCATCGGCGGGTTGATCACCGCTTATGGCGGCGCCAACTCGCACATGGCCATCCGCGCCAACGAACTGGGCATTCCGGCGGTGATCGGTGCCGGCGAAACCTTGTACGGGCGCTGGAGCCGGGCCCGCCAATTGCGCATCGATTGCGCCAACCGCATGGTCACGGTGTTGAGTTGAACATTCTGGTCACGCAGCGGGTGGATCTGTCCGATATCGGCGAACGCCGCGACGCCCTGGATCAGCGGTGGGCCGCAGTGCTGGCCGCCATCGGCGCCGTCGCCATTCCGGTTCCCAACCTGCCGGCGCAGGCCGTGCCCTTGGCCGAGTCCGTGGCCGCCGCCGGCGTGCTGTTGAGCGGCGGCAACGACCTGGGCGCGGCGCCCGAGCGCGACGCCACCGAGACGGCGCTGGTGGATTGGGCGCTGGCGCGGGACCTGCCGGTGCTGGGCGTCTGCCGGGGCATGCAGTTCCTGGCGGTGCGCTTCGGCGCCGCGCTGGTCGAATTGTCCGGCCATGTCGCCCGCCGCCATCGGGTCAGCGCGGGCGGGCGGGCGTTCGAGGTCAACAGCTATCACCGCTTTGGGCTGGCCGCGCTGCCCTACGGCCTGATCCCGTTGGCGACGGCGGATGACGGCTCGATCGAGGCGTTCCGCCACCAGTCACTGCCGGTGGCGGCCATGATGTGGCATCCCGAACGCGAACAGCCGCCCGAACGCGAGGCGCTTGCCCTGATCCGAACATTCTTCACCACTCGCAGGTTCGACATTCCATGCGCGCACTGATCCTTGCCGCCGGACGCGGCAGCCGAATGCTGGCTCTGACCGAGGACCGGCCCAAGGGGCTGGTGGAATTGGCCGGACGGCCGCTGCTGGAGTACCAGCTGCGCGCGCTGAGGGCGGGTGGCGCCACCGAGATCGGCATCGTCACCGGCTATCGCGGCCAGCAGCTCAGCCCCTATGCGGATCGTCTGTTCGACAATCCGCGCTGGCAGGAAACCAATATGGTGCGGTCGCTGGCCTGCGCCCATGACTGGCTGGCCGAGGCGCCGTGTCTGGTCAGCTATGCCGACATCGTGGTGTCGGCGCGCACCGTCGCCGATCTGACGGCGGCCCAGGGTGACATCGCCATTTCGTTCGATCCCGATTGGCAGGCGCTGTGGTCGGCCCGTTTCGCCGATCCGCTGTCGGACGCCGAAACATTCCAGCGCGATGGGGCGGGGCGGCTGACCGGCATCGGTGCCCGGCCGCAAAGCATCGAGCAGGTGCAGGGCCAGTATATGGGGCTGCTGCGCTTCACTCCCGACGGTTGGGCGCAGGTCAGTGCGCGGCTGAACGGCCCGCTGGCGCCACGCTTCGACAAGCTGGACATGACCTCGCTGCTGTCCGACCTTTTGGCCGCCGGTCACGACATCGCCACGGTTCCCGCCACCGGCCAGTGGATCGAAGCCGACAGCGGCGACGATCTGGTTCTGTACGAACAGATGCTGGCCGATGGACGGCTGGTTCTGGAATAGCCGGCCTTATTCACCTACCGGGGAAAGTCGTGGTTCGCGTCGTCTTCGTCCGTCATGGCAAGTCGCAGCTGGGGTTCGACCACTCGCTGGATTCGCCCCTGTCGCCGGCCGGTCTCGACCAGGCCAAGACGGGGGCCGAGGACATCGCCCGGCGGTTCGCCCCGATGCCGATCCTGTCGTCGCCCCTGCTGCGTGCCCGCCAGACGGCGCAGCCGCTGGCCGCCCGCTGGGGCGATGCCGTTTCCATCGAACCGGCCTTGACCGAAATCCCCGTGCCCGATGCCCCCGGCGTCGACGATCCGGCCGGGCGGCGGTCGTGCCTGAACGCGTTGCTGGCGGGGCATTACGGCCGGATGCCGGCCGAGGTTCAGGCGTGGCGCTCGCGTCTGTTAAGTTTTGTCGCCGCGCTCGACCGTGATTGTGTGGCGTTCACCCATTACCTGACCATCAATGCCATCGTCGGCGCGATCGACGGCGACGACCGCGTCGTGGTGTGCGATCCCCCCCATTGCGTGCCGTGGGAGTTCGCGGTGGAGGGCGGCGTCGTCGTCCGGAACAAACGTTAACGCAACCTTTGGAAATGGCGCGATAGCCTGTGCCACGCGCCATGTCGGCGGATTTTCCAAGGCAACATGCGGTACCTGCGGGGCAATGGACACAGTTATCGACCTGCCGGTGGACAAGATGACCCCTTACGGCAAGGCATGGCTGGTCCCGCTGCCGCTGAATGTCTGCGGCAACGCCGAAGGCTGTCCCGACCGTTCGCGGTTGCGCCTGTTCGAAGACGACCGCGAATTGGGGCCGGCGCAGCGGATCGCGGTGTATGTGCCCGGGCTGGATGGCGGGCGCTTCCTTCATTGGATCTACGAGCTGTATTTCTCGGTTCCCGATGGCAGCGATCCCCGCACCAACGGCCGTCGCTATCGGGCGGTGTTGCCGCAGCCCGCCGCCTTCGACCATTCCCCGTTGGCGGTGGCGGCGCGCTACGCCATCACCACCGCCGAGCAATACCTGGCCATGTGCCTGCGCCACGGCATCCCCGTGGACGGCACCGCGCTGCTGGAGATCGGTCCTTGCGGGAACATGGCGGCGCCGCTGCTGCTGGCCTGCATGGGAATGCGGGTCAGCGTGGCCGACCGTTATCCCCCGCAATGGGATGACGGACATGCCGAATTGTACGAAATGATCCTGGGTCAATGGAAACGGCCCGACGGCGCCCTGCGCGCGGCCCTGCGGCAGCGGGGGTGGGACGGCATCGTCACCGTCCTGGCCGAACCGGCGGAACGCCTGACCAGCCTGGATGACGGTTCGATGGACGTGGTGGTGTCCAACGCCGTGCTCGAGCATCTTTACGACCTCGGCGGCGCCGTCGCCGAATTGGCGCGCGTGTCGCGGCCGGGGGCGTGGCACTTCCACCAGTTCGATCTGCGCGACCACAAGAACATGGCCAAGCCGCTTGAACACCTGTTGCTGACCAAGGCCGAGTTCGACGCCTCGCTGCGCGACAGCCGCTGGCAGCGGGGATGCCAGACCCGGCTGCCCGAATTCCTGCAATTGTTCGGGCAGCACGGTTTCGATCTTCAGTTCGTGCAGCCTGACGCCGAGGCGAGCTGTGCTTACCTGGCCGATCTGCTGTCCCGTCTGCGCGCCAGCGATTCGCCCTATCGTACGTGGCCGGAAGCCGACCTCAAGGCCCTGGGCGCCCTGGTCGTCATGCGCCGTGCCGGCGGTGACATCCATGGGGGAACCCCAGCATGACCGTGTCGCGCATCATTCCGCTGTCGAATTTCCTGCACGACCAGGGGCATGCCTATCGGGTGTTTCTGCCCAAGGGAACGCCGCAGGGCGATGGCGAGGGAACCGGGGCAGGTTCCCTGTTGCGGCTGTTCGAGGATGGCTGCGAGCTGGGGCCGGCCCATATGGGGCACGATGTCATCCGGCGCGACGGCATGGGCCGGTTTTCCCATTGGGGACAACAGATCTGGTTCGCCACCAGCGACAATTCCTCGCCGCTGACCAATGGCCGCCGCTACGACGCCCTGGTGCCCGGGGAAATGTATGAACCCGGTGGCGGCAAGGGCATCGGCCTGTCCGCCGCCGGGCTCGACAATGTTCCGCCGTTCGACCGTTTCAACCTTGCCCGTGAACAGTATCGCCGCATCTGGCCCCACAGTGTGCTGCCCGATTTCGGCCGCAGCATCGATATGGACCAGGATTTCGCCGCCGAGTTTCGCCGGGTCAGCCCCGATGCGGATTACAGCCACGAACGCAAGTACAACCTGGACCAATTGTTCCAGCTGACCGGGAACGTGCCCGGCGACGTGGCCGAATGCGGCACCTTCCGGGGGGCGTCGGCGTATTTCCTGGCCCGCCGCATCGAGCGCATGGGCATCAGCAGGCAGCTCTATCTGTTCGATTCGTTCGAAGGGTTGTCGGTGCCCGCCGACCTGGACGGAGCATGGTGGCGACCCGGCGATCTGGCCGCTACGCCATCCGATCTCAGACGCACCCTGGCGCCCATCTCGGACCATTCGTTCATTCATGTGCTGCCGGGCTGGATTCCCGACCGCTTCCCCGAGGTCGCCGACCGCGCCTTCTGTTTTGTCCATGTGGACGTGGACCTGTTCCGGCCGACGCTGGACTGCCTGGAATTCTTTTATCCCCGCATGTCGCGCGGCGGTGTGATCCTGTTCGACGATTACGGCCATCAAAGCTGTCCCGGCGCCACCTTGGCGGTGGACCAGTACATGGCGGGGCGGCCGGAACCGGTCGTGAATCTCGCGTCCGGCGGCAGCTTCCTCGTGAAGCAGTGAGCGCCGAGTGGTGATAACCGCGTGCCCAGGAAATTTGGCGATGCAGTCAGTTAACGTGCTTGGAGTTTCGTTCGGCTATCACGATGCCGCCGCCGCCCTTATCCGCGATGGTGTGGTGGTTGCCGCCGCGCAGCAGGAACGGTTTTCCCGGCGCAAGAATGACCCCGGATTTCCCGCCGATGCCATCGCCCATTGCCTTGCCGTCGCAGGCATTGGTGCGGACCAACTGAGCCTGGTCGCCTATTACGAAGACAGCCTGGTGAAATTCGACCGGGTGGTCAGCACCGCGATTGAAGGCTTCCCGGCCTCTCGGCGTAACTTCGATGAAACGGTTGCCCGCTGGGTCCGCGACGGCCGCTTCCAGGTGCGCGAACGCCTGGCCGATCACCTGGGTGTGCCATTGGACATGGTAGTGGAGACGAACCACCACGATTCCCATGGCGCCTCGGCCTATTTCTGCTCGCCCTTCGATTCGGCGGCGGTGGTTACCTTGGACGGCGTGGGTGAATACGAAACGGCGACGATCGGCGTCGGTCGCGACGGCCGCCTGCAGCGTCTGGGGGCAGTTCGTTTGCCCCATTCCATCGGCCTGTTCTACAGCGCCTTCACTGCTTATCTGGGTTTCACGGTCAACGAGGGTGAATACAAGGTCATGGGGATGTCCGCTTTTGGCAGCCCCGTGTTCAAGGATCGCCTGCTGGATATGTTCACGCTCAACGGCGACGGCACCTTCGAGCTTGACCAGACCTGCTTCGAGTTCCTGACACCCGAGGAGTTTCCCTTCAATCAGTCCTTAATTGACCGCCTTGGTCCGGCCCGTGTTCCCGGCGCGCCATTTGCGGTGGACGAAGCCCACATGCCCGAGGACGTGTCCGTCGAACAGCGGGCAGGGGTACTCGGGGACTCACGTCGCTTCGCGGATGTTGCCGCCAGTGTGCAGGCCTGTACCGAAGAGGTGATCCTGCATATCGTGCGGCACGCTGCTGCCCGAACTGGCCAGACCTCGGTCTGTCTGGCCGGCGGAGTGGCTCTCAATTCGCTGGCCAACGGCCGTTTACAGCGCGAGGGGCTGTCATTGTTCGTACAGCCGGCCGCGGGCGATGCCGGCGGGGCGGTGGGCGCTGCGGCGTATCACTGGCATCATACCCTGGGCAAGGGGCGCATGGCCCCGCTGAAGTCGTCGGCCTTCGGGCGGCAATTCTCGCGCGGCGATGTGGACAAGGCGCTCGCGAACAGCGGGTTTGAACTCGTCTTTGCGAGTGACGACGAGGGCGAGTACCTGGCCGCCGTGGCCAAGCTGATCGCCGATGGCAATGTGGTGGGCTGGGTGCATGGCCGGTCCGAATGGGGGCCGCGCGCGTTGGGCTATCGTAGCATCCTTGCCGATCCCACCAGCCCCTCCATACAGCGGCGCATCAACGACAAGATAAAGTTCCGCGAACCCTTCCGCCCATTCGCGCCGGCCGTGATTGCGGAAAGGGCGGCCGAGTTCTTCGAACTGCCTCAGCCGTTGACCCCGTGCAGCCCCGAATCGTTCATGCTGGCGGTGCATCCGGTCAAAAGCCAATGGCGTGAGCGGCTGCCTGGCGTCACCCATGCGGACGGTACAGCACGAGTTCAGGCGGTTCATGCCGATTGTCATCCGGTGTTCTACCGCTTGCTGCGGGCATTCGAAGCGGTGCGGCAGGTTCCCATCCTGGTGAATACGTCGTTCAATCTGAACGGCGAACCCATTGTCGATAGCCCGCAAGACGCTATTCGAACCTTCACGCTCAGCGGGTTGGACTATTTGTGCATGGAAAACCGCATCCTATCGAAGGCCATCATCCTATGAGCGCCGGTTTGCGGATCGCACTGCTTTTGCCGCCGGGTGGTCTTGACGCGGCGGATTTGCGCCAGCGGCTGGCTGGTATCGCCTGCCGCTTCCCTGGCTGCCTGGTGGATGAGATCCAGCTCCCGCCAGAGGACGTCAATCTTGCGGCCTACGATCATCTGGTGGTCTGCGACGACAAGTGTCAGACGCCTTTGCCGGACCACCATGCCCGTGTTTATCGGGTGTCTGCCATGGGGCGGGTGTTGCCGTTGGCGGATACGCCAATCGATGATCGGGAACTGCCAAGCATCGATCGCCATCCGTTCAGCCGGTCGGCTCCACGGGGGCAGGGCGACCTGGATTACGCCAGCTTTCATTATTTTCCATATGGCTATCTTTATCGGCTGGTGGGGCTGGGACCCATCAACGAATTCGGACACCGCATCACCGAGGATATTCGGTCGTTGAAGCAACGCGATCCCCGGCACAAGGTTATCGCCTGTTTCGGCGGTTCGGCGGTTTGGGGCGTATGCGTCATCCGCGATCAGTCGTTCCCATTCCAGTTGCAGGAAATCCTGAACGGAAACCCTGAACTGTCTGCGGCAGTGGACCGCTGCACGGTGTTGAATTTCGGCATTCCCGGCGGTGTCGTTCTGAATGCCATGCAGCATTTCTTGCTGTTTTGTGCCGACATCCGCCCGGACATCGTTATTTGCCACGACGGTGTGAACGATATTTTCTATGGCTGCACATCCGATCCGTGGCTGTTGGGCGAACACGGGATCGTCTATCAGCAGCAGTTGGAGTATTGGGCTGACATGCTGCACGACAAGAATTTCAAGGGAAACGCCAACCTTGGCGGGCCGGTCGTGCCGCCGTCCGGTCTGGCTCCGGTGCGCATTCTGCAGGCCTACGCCCGCCGGAAGGTGGAGTTCATGACCGTCGCCCGCGCGTTTGGCGCCAAATTCATCTGGGGGCAGCAGGGCTTCGCGTGGAGCAAGCCCTTGTCACCGATCGAGCGGGCGCGAATCTCCCCAACAGGCGCACCCTCGGCCTACGAAAAGGAATTCCACACCGTTCGCCTCCTGTACGACCTGTTGCGGCCTCGCCTTGAGGCGTTCAAGCCCGATGCCCTGGTCGATTTCGATACGCTGTTCTCTGGATTGTCGTCGTTCGATACCGTGATGGCCGACATGGTCCATTTAGACCCTGCGGGAGAACGGCTCGTCGCTGAACATTATGCGCGCGCTATCGCCGGCATGCTGTAGTGCCGCCCGGAAAATGAAAGGAAAAGCCATGGCGGGTATCGATGATCGAGGATATTCGGAAGAAAGTGATGATACCCGTCGCCTTATTGAACGGCTGCGTGAGGAAGCGCTGAGGAAGAACCTGCCGCATGCGAGTTTCTACTTCACCTACCTGGCGGATCATTTTCTGGCCATGGTTGCGAACGTCGAAAATATCCGCGAAGATCGGGCCTCTCCGTTCGTCTACGCCATGCAGTGATGTGCCTTTGCGGACGAGGAAACCTCTCGTCCTCAATAGAACAGACGATAGGTCCTGCCGTTGACGCGAGGATCGGAATTGTCCAAGGACGAAAAATAGACGTAATCGCCCCAGTGTGAATAACTGCCGTTGCCGAGCGTGCGGATGATGTCGTGCTGGCTGTGCGCCTTCGTCAATGGGGCGTCGTCCTCGAAAATTCGCAAGGGCGACTGCATGGGGTTGTCGGCGTGGTCGGCGATGTCTCGCCCTTCGGGCAGGCGGATGATGAAGCAATGGCCCTGCTCGATACGAATTTCGCCCGGAACGGCAACGCGCTCGCGCCCCAGGGACAGTGTCTGCCGGCTGCGGCGGAATTCCCCGACGGCCCATTGCTGAATGTTCAAGACCTCTTGGGCCGAGCAATGCACAGTACCGACCGGAATGGTGGGGTCGATGTCGTCTTCGGACAGCAGGCCCAGTGAAACGAAGTCGCGCCATGCCCTGGTGTACCGCTTCGGCTCCAAAAGATTGAAATCGATCATGTCATAGGGCAGTTCGATGGCGGTGCGCACGCTCTCGCGCATGTCGTCCAGGGTTTCGTGGGGGAAGCCCAGAATGATATTGGTGCGCACGAACATGCCCAGGTGATGGGACCAGTCGAGCATTTCACGGACATGGTCAAGATCGATCTTCTTGTCGATGTAGGACTGGGTCTTGGGGCTGCCCGATTCCAGCTGCATATTCAGATTGCGTAGGCCGGCATCGTATAGCGCACTCAGCAGTTCGCGGTCGGCAAGCGCCGCCATGACGCCGGGATCGACGTGCAGCCGGACGTTCAGCGCCCGTTGTTTCATCAGGTCGCAGATTTCATGGACGCGGCGCTTCTTGACGCAGAAATTGTCGTCCTGAATGCGGATTTCCTCAATGCCGTAGCGGGCCTTCAGGAAGGCGATTTCGTCTACGACATCGGCTGCCGAACGTCCTCGCCAGCGATTGCCCCAGATGTGGATGGTTGAACAAAAGGCGCAGCGGAATGGGCATGCCCTGCTGGTCAGGATGGTCGCCGCCCGCAACTCGGTGGTCGGCCGTTTTTCGATATAGGTATCCATGGGCAGCAGATGGCGCGCCGGCCACGGGATGGTGTCGACGTCCTGGGCCGGTTGGTCGGGCGCTTTGATGGGCTCGCCGTTTTCCGACCGCCGGATGATCCCGCGCACCTGGTCCAATGTGATTACGCCATCCAGCGCGTCCAGCAGCTCGACGATGGTCTTCTCGCCTTCGCCGATCACGATGTAGTCGATGTCCAGGTTGGCGATGTAACGATCCCAGCAATGGGACACCTCGGGGCCGCCGACAATCAGCGGCGTCGTGGGGAACGCTTGACGGATCGCGCGGATCAGGGCTTCGACGCCGGTATCCACCGAGCTTGTCCGGCTGACGGATATCCCGATGGCGTCAAAGGTCCGCGTTCCCATGTCCGCCAGGACCTGCTCATGGCTCAGGCCGACCCAATGCCATTCGCCGTCTTCGGTCTTTTGGAACTCGCTGGCGCTGCCGACCGCGTCCAGGATATCGACGCCGTGGCGACCACTTTGTTCGATGGCCGCTGCGATATAGGCGATGCCCAAGGGTTCGCCCAGGCCCAGGCCCAGAGGCCAGGTGGTCGCGAAAGGCGGATAGATCAGCAGAATTCTCACGATTCCCGTTTCCTTGTTTCAAAACGGATCGGCGCATTGCCTCAGCGCGCGGGCGATGCGGGTGACGTCGGCGGCGCGCATTCCCTGCCAGCACGGCAGGCCCAGCGTGTGGGCGGCCAGATGGTCGGTGACGGGCAGGGCCGTGCGCGGACAGGCGGCGAAGGCATCGTGGCCGTGCAGGCCGTCCTGCCACCAGCGCCGGGTCTCGATGCCCCGGCTCGCCAGTTGGGCGGCCAGTTCGGGTGCCGGAAGGCGGGTGCCGACACAGGCGGTCGAGGCGGCATAGCCGTCGCCCAGACCCTGGGGCCAGACGATGCCGTCCACGCCGGCCAGGGCATCGCGCAGGGCGCACAGCACCCGCACGAATTCCGCCCGCGTCGCCGGCCAGCCATCCAGCGCCGCCAGGGCGACAGCCGCCTGATACT
>DATGXU010000183.1:0-4744 GCA_035298685.1 Magnetospirillum sp.
GCGCACGATCAGGTGCACGGTGACGTCGGGCAACGAACGAAACGTCCCGGCGGCCGCCACCTCGCCTTCCAGCGGCGAGCCGGCGGGAACGGTGCATTGCGACACGAACTGCTTGCCCTGGGTCAGCATGTGGGCGGCATGGCTTTGCGAACCGGCCGGCAGCAGGCGCGGCAGCACCGTGATCATGTAGACGAAGCCGGTGCCGGCCAGCAGCAGGGCCATGGGGGTCTGTTCGAAGAAGCTCAGCGCCTGCTCGCCCTGGCTGATCAGCGCCGACGACACCAGCAGATTGGTGCTGGAACCGATCAGCGTGGTCATGCCGCCCAGGATGGCGGCGAACGACAACGGCATCATCACCCGCGACGGCGCCATGCGGCTGCGCATGGCCAGCGCCTGCATCACCGGCAGGAACATCACCACCACCGGGGTGTCGTTGATGAAGGCGCTGGTGACGGTGACCACGGTCAGCGCCGTCAGGATCACCGCCCATGGCGGCAGGCGGAAATGGCCGACGCCATCGGCCAGCCGGTCCAGCGCGCCGGTGCGCGACAGCGCCTCGGCCACCACCAGCAGCGCCATCACCGTCAACAGCGCCGGATTGCCGAAGCCGGCCAACAGCACGTCGGGGCTAAGCAGGTTCTTGCCCGACGCCCCCTTCACCGGCATCAGGTGGAAGGCCAGCATCATCACCGACAACATGCCGATGGACACCACCTCGACCGACAGGCGCTCACTGACATAAAGCACCAGGGCCACGCCCAGCAGGGCCAGCGTCAGCCAAGTTTGCGGCGTGGCCGCCACGGTGACCGCGTGTTCCACCCAAGCTTCTCCGTACTGTGCCCCAACCACTCGATACCACCAAAGCGCCCAGGCCACTACCCGGAACACATCGCTATGGTATGGTGGGCGTCATGACCAGCAACACCTTCACCGCCGATTCCGCCCTGGCCGCCCTGCGCTCCACCCAAGCCAAGGGCCCGCCGCCGCCACCTCTGGAACAGGCCGCCTTCGACACGGCCCATTCCGCCATCCACGCTGCACTGCCGCAGGGGGCCGAGGCATTGTTGGACGCCACCGCCAAGGCATGGGAACGCGCCGACCGGCTGTGGGAAACCATCCGCGCCACCCCGGCTTTCGCGCTGGGCACCCGCCCGTCGGCGTGCCGCAGGGGCTGCGGCTGGTGCTGCCACCAACGCGTGGGCGCGGCGGCCGTGGAAGTGCTGACCATGGCGCGGGCCTTGCGCCAGCGGCCCCAGGCGCTGGCGGCATTGGCGGCATGGCAACCTGGGCAGCCCTGCGCCTTCCTCAAGGACGGCGCCTGTTCGGTGTACGACGTGCGCCCGCTGAAATGCCGCAGCCTGTGGCATATGGACGAACGCCACTGCATGGGCAAATACGCCGGGCTGCCGGCCTTCGGGGCGGTGCCCTCGGCGGATTTCCAGCTGGAACCCAAGATGATTTATGAAGGCGCCCTGAAGGGGCTGGCGCTGCCGTTGATCAAGGCCGGCCGCGACTGCCCCGGCCTGGAGCTGATGCCGGCCCTGCGCGCCGTGATCGACCACGCCGACGCCGCCGAGCGTTGGGCGGCGGGCGAAAAAGTCTTCCCCGAACAGGCCCGCCTGGACTGGTTCCCCGCTCCGGCCAAGACCAAGGCGAAGACGGCGGTCAAGCGGAAGGGACGCTGACGTCCGACAGATCGTTGGGGCTGATGGCCAGCGGCGGGAAACAGGCCTGGGCCTGCACCCGGCCGGCCTGCAGCGCCACATTGATCATGCCGTCCAGGGCGACGGGCGGAATCGCCCGCCCCTCGGCATGCGACACCACCGGGCGGGCGGCGGATAGCGGGAAACAGGCGTCCAACAGCCGCCGCGCCCCGTGCGGCGACACCGCATAGGCGATGCTGCCCCACGCCATGATGGTGCGGTGCAGGGCCGATTTCGCCCTGGGCTCGCCGCTGTCGGCGAAATTTCGGCAGAACTCCAGCCCCACCATTCCCACCGAGCCGAACCGCAACGCCGCCAGCATGTTGTCCGGCAACGCCACGGTCAGCGCCGCGTCGGTGTTGTAGCCGAACATCAGCATGTCGCAGCCGGCCAGAGCCGCGATCATCTCGGGCATCTGGGCGCCGAAGGTGCTGTGCAGGCAGGCATCGTCCTCGAACACCAGCCGGGGCCAATTGTCGGCGACGCAGGCCTGCCATTGCGCGCGGTGGGACAGGGCGTTGCCCAGGGCGCCGTCGCTGAATGCGGCATTGTCGGCGTCCAGCACCCCTTCGGCCACCAGCGCGGTGCGGTCGATGGTGGCGCCGTCCACCGCCGGAACCACCTCGAAGGCGATGCCCTGGCGGGCGTTCCAGTCAAGGAACCGCTTCAGCCGCTCGGGCCGGCGCGCCAGGTTGAGGACGACCGCCTTCAAAGCTCGATCTGGCCCGCCACATAGGGGCACACCGTGCCGCCGATCAGCACCCGCTCGCCCCGATCCTCGACATATAGAGTGCCGCCCCGGGCCGACAACTGGCGCGCCACCAATGCCGCCTTGCCCAGGCGCTTCGCCCAGAACGGCGTCAGCACGCAATGGGCCGAGCCGGTCACCGGGTCCTCGATCACGCCCTTGCGCGGGGCGAAGAAGCGGGAAACGAAATCGGCATCCTCGCCACCCGGCGCGGTGACGATCAGCGCCCATTTGGACAGCGCCGCCACGCCGGCCATGTCGGGCACCAGAGACGCCACCGCATCCGCCGAATCCAGCACGCAGACCAGATGGTCGCGGGTCGCCAGCACCTCGCGCACCGGCTTCATCAGCACGCGTTCGATGCCGTCGGGGAAGATGGTGGGACGCGGCGCGTTGGCGGGGAAGTCCAGCACCAGCCGCTCGCCCGCGCGGGTCACCGTCAGCGCCCCGCTTTTCGAGGCGAACACCACCCGGTCGCCCGGTTCCACATGGTTCAGGACCACCCAAGCCGAAGCCAGGGTGGCGTGGCCGCACAGATCCACCTCGACCTTGGGGGTGAACCAGCGCACCCGCCAGCCTTCGGCCTCCTTCACCAGGAAAGCGGTTTCCGACAGCGCGTTCTCGGCGGCCACCGCCTGCATCCAGGCGTCCTCGGGCCACGACGGCAGCACCACCACCGCCGCCGGATTGCCGGTGAACGGACGCTCGGCGAACGCGTCCACATGCCAGAACGGCGCCTTCATACCCGGAACTCCGCGACGGTGTGCAGGTGGTTGAGCGGACCATGCCCATGGCCCAGGCCGGGAGCGGTCTGGATGGCCTTGCGCACATAGGCGCGGCCTCGGGCCACCGCATCTTCCAGCGCCAGCCCCTGGGCCAGACCGCACGCGATGGCCGAGGCCAAAGTGCAGCCGGTGCCGTGGGTCGAGGCGGTATGGATGCGCGGCCCGGCATAGGCGGTAAGCTTGCCCGGTTCCGCCAGCAAATCCACCAGTTCATCCCCCGCCATATGGCCGCCCTTCAGCAGCACCGCCTGGGCGCCCAGGGCCAGCAGGTCGCGCGCGGCCTGTTCCATGGCCGGCAAATCGGGAATGGCGCGGCCCAGCAGCACCTCGGCCTCGGGGATATTGGGGGTGATCAGGGTGGCGCGGCGCACCAGCCGCTCGACCAGCGCGGTGGCGGCGTCGTTGGCCAGCAACGGCGCGCCGCCCTTGGCCACCATCACCGGATCCACCACCAGCGGCACATTGGACGCGAAACGCTCGATGGCGCCGGCAACGGCCTCGATGATCGGCACGGTGGCCAGCATGCCGGTTTTCAGGCAATCGGCGCCGATGTCGGTCAGCACCAGCTCCATCTGGCGCACCACGAAATCGGGCGGCACCTCGTGCACGCCGAACACCCCTTGGGTGTTCTGGGCGGTCAGGGCGGTGATGGCGGTGGCGGCATAGCCGTTCAGGGCGGAAACCGCCTTGATGTCAGCCTGAATACCGGCGCCGCCGCCGGAATCGGACCCGGCGATAATCAGGACGCGACCTTGCATGAAGCCACCTCACCCACAAACGCGCATGGCCGGGACAAGCCCGGCCATGGCAATGATAGGCAGAATTGGATTAGGCGGCCACGTCCTTGATGGCGGCGACGATGTCGTCGACCACCGCCCCCACCAGGGTCTTGTCCTCGCCTTCCGCCATCACGCGGATCAGCGGCTCGGTGCCCGACTTGCGGATCAGCACGCGGCCGGCGCCGCTCAGGCGGTTCTCGCCCTCGGCGATGGCGGCCTTGACGGTGGTGTGTTCCAGCACCGCGTTGGGCTGGCCGGCGACGCGCACGTTCTTCAGCACCTGCGGGAAGGGGTCGAACAGGTGCAGCACCTGGCTGGCCGGCTTGCCCGATTCGACGATGGCGGCCAGCACCTGCAGCGCGGCCACCAGGCCGTCGCCGGTGGTGGAATGGTCGGACAGGATGATGTGGCCCGACTGTTCGCCGCCGACGTTGAAGCCATCCTTGCGCATGCGCTCAAGCACATAGCGGTCGCCGACGCCGGTGCGGTAAAGGTCGATGCCCTGGCCGTGCAGGAACTTTTCCAGGCCCATGTTCGACATCACGGTGGCGACCACCGCGTTGCCCTTGAGCAGGCCCGACTGCTTCCAGCTGGCGCCGATCAGACCCATGACCTGATCGCCGTCGATGATGACGCCGTGTTCGTCGCACAGCACCACGCGGTCGGCGTCGCCATCCAGGGCGATGCCCAGATGGGCGCCGTGGGTCACCACCTGGGTGCGCAGGGCCT